>CAZEBY010000052.1:0-18087 GCA_964510565.1 uncultured Lachnospiraceae bacterium
TACTCGACGCAACTTATAATTTATTTTTGTATAATTCTAATTCGTGAAAATATCCCATGATATAATTCCTCGGCACTTTCCGTAATAACAAGGTTATATTGCATATTTTTTCTTAAGATTATCAAGAGATTCCCTTGCATCCCTTGTTTTACCCGTATCAATCTGGTTTTCAGATAATTCCAGTTGACGATACATGTTTAATCTTTTCATTGTAATTTCGTACAGTTCAACACTCATGATTACCATATCACCATAACCGTTTTTGGTAATATAGATTGGTTCTTCAGCAATATGACACATTTCTGAGATTTGTGATGTGTTTTTCAAATCCTTGATTGGAATAATTTTTGGCATAACAGCTTCCTCCTTTAATTATGTCTTAATTATACCATTATTAGCCCATTATATCAATGGATAGCGGTGCCGCTCTTTTTACTTTTCAGCTTAACTTATGAGCTGGTCTTATTGAAAAAGAAGATCAGGAAGTGGCGCAAAGGGGTGGTTATGATGTGCAGGATTGATTAACCACCATTATTAAAGTAATGAGAAACCACGGCCCAGGATGGCTGACCAGTTGCTTTTCTGAAATAAAAAACGCACAACAGTAACCCGATGTGTTTCTTCTGATATCACGTAAAAAGCAAGGTAACCGTTCACCAGGACAAAATGGATTCCCCAGGAAGCTAAAACCGGATCATCCACCAGCTTGAATTTATTAGGAAAGTCAACAAGGGAGTTGATCTGTACTTCAGCTTTGTCTAGCAGGTCATCGGCCGCTTTGGGATTTTTGAGAACGAATTCGATATGGTCTGAGGCTCTTAAAATATCTCGTTCAGCGGCAGCTGTGAGGTAGACTTCATAGGTCATTTGTTGCGTTTGCTCCGGATGGAAGAGATTGCCTCAGAGAGGGGCCGGGTATTGTTATTTGCAATATCATCCATTCCTTCTTTTATTAGGCCATATAATTCAAAGCGGCTGTTCATTTCCTCGTAGGCTTCAATGCTCATTACGGCAAGATCGCCTTTTCCGTTTTTGGTAATGAAAACGGGTTCCGAATAATTATGACAGAATTTTGAGATTTCATTGTAGTTGTTTCGTAGTTCAGCACTGGATTTGATTGTGGGCATGATAAACACCTCCTTATATAACAAAATTATACACGTATTTTGTTACAGGGTCAAGTAATTGTAGCGGTGCCACTCTCTTAACCTTTCTGGATAAAAAATGGCCGTTCAGATTACAATGCTGAACGGCCATTTTTTTACAATCCGGTGCCTGACGTTAACTTATAAACTTATTAGTTAAGATAGAAGCGTACCATTATTTTAAATAACGTTTTAGTTCTTGATAGAAGTTTTCACGTGTTCCGGCCATGATTATGACAACGATATCACCATTTTCTAATTGAGATATGCGGTAGGCGAGTTCATAGTTTGTCCGGTTGTGATACAGATCAAGGCAATAAAGCCCTTTTAAGTCACCGGTTTTGGCTTCTCCAATATCAGGATTCTCGCGGATACTCATAATCGCTTTTTTGAAAGAATTTTTGAGCGGCTTATCTTTGAGTTTTTTAAAGAATCTTTCTGCCATGGGTGTATAGATCACTGGAAGCATTTTTAAGACTCCAGTTCATCAGTTCCAAAGATTGCATCAGTTGGATCAACATAGTTTTTCGAGCTTGCTTTTGCAAGGGCGTCCGCTTCTTCGATCATTTTTTCTATCGCCGGACGAATCTGATGTGTTATTTTTTTAAATTCAGAAAGTAATTTTTCACCAGCATAGCCTTGATCAATTAAATCGGCAAGTATTTCTTCCGAGAAGGCAAGTTCATCTTTTTTAACAGGAGTAAGGATGAGCATGCCATTAGAGTAAATGCAATCAAGTTCTTTTGTTAATCCAAGAGCTTCATAGTATTTAGCGGGAATGGTAATTTGCCGCTTAGAAGAAATGTGGATTCGTTTTTTTTCGAATAATGGATTGTTTTGTTTTATTCGGGAGTTTAACATCGATTTAGGTTCCTTTCATAAAAAATGCAAAAGCTTGGTTTCCTTACTTTGATTATACGCTCATTTGATTAAACAGTCAACAGTAATCCGGTGCCTTGCAGTAATCCGGTGCCTTGCAGTAATCCGGTGCCTGACGTTAACTTATGAACTTATTAGTTAATCCGGTGCCACTCTCTTATGATAAACGGTGTCTGCCACTCGGAGAACAAGGGGACGGTTCTTTTGTGCACTAGTGTTGCCACGTTCTTAAATTGTTCGTCTTAACTTATTGAATAAATATCTTGTCTTACAACAATTATATGATACAATAAGTGAGGGGTGAAAACATTATATGGAACGTAAGATAAATAATTACTTAATTAAATGGAAAAACAGTTCAAGAAGAATGCCATTGCTTATTAATGGAGCGAGACAGGTGGGAAAAACCTATAGTGCCCTTACCTTTGGGAAGACTTATTATCAAAATACAGTATATTTTAATATGGAGGATTCTAAAGAAATAACGGCAATTTTTGAGCGGGATTTAAATCCTGAACGGATCGTCAGAGAATTATCGGCAAAGATCGGTCAGTCAATTTTTAAAGAAGAGACCCTGATTATTTTTGATGAAATTCAATCGTGTGAACGGGCACTGACTGCGTTGCAGAGTAACGGTGCCTGCCACTAACTTATACTGCGGACCTACGCCGATGTCAGTGATCTGGAGCGGGACATCAACTTCAAACCAAAAAAGCAAGTTAGCGGTCTCATTACGAGTTTTAAGTAGCGGTGCCATGCTCTCATTAGTCAGTCTTATTCATCTATGACACCGCTTTTATTTTACCGTTTTATCATACCAGTTCTTGAATAATTTGAATCGTCTTCAAAATCCATTGAAGTGCACCATCCAATCGATATCCTTTGAACCCCGACGCTACCAATATATCATAAATATCGTCTTTCGTAATTTCAAGATTGACAAGTCCATTAAGTCCTCCGCGTTCCTTTGCAATTTCGCACACAAAATCATAATAGGTGCCACAATAGCCAAAGCTGGTTGCGAAGGTTACCGGATTGGCTACTGATTGCGCGACCATTTCCTCCGTATCTTCATAAAACAGACTGCGACCATTGTCGTAAAGCGGATAAAAAGCTTCACTTTCACCGCTCATTTTTATAGCAATGTTAGAAAGATGACGGTCGTCCTGTCGCGTAATAAAGTCAAGTATGATCATCCGTGCGATATCATCTTTGTACTGCGGACGAACGGTAATCAGGTTCTGATATTCGTTGTCAGAACGTGCGCCATCAAATAAACGACGGAAATGGACAATGTATTCCTTCGAAAAATCATATAGGAAAGCTGAAAAAACAGTGTCTTTATCAATTCGATAGGCAGGGCAGCAAGGTACGTTTAATTTTTGTGCAAGCAAATATACAGCCACTTCTGATTCTACATCGGTTGACAGTGGACTGATTCGCTGTTTATAGATGCCATAGTGTCCGTCATAAACGCCGTAACGCTTGATGTTGTAACCTTCCGGAGTGTCGATGCTGTCGCCGGTAAGATCTATTTTTTGATGAAAAACCGAATCAAAAACAGCGGTGATCACCGTATCCAGTTTCTCATCTTCGTGGCTTGCAATCCACAACAAATCCTTAGGATGAATGCCTCTTGTAATTTCAGCAATGCGTAAAACATCGTAATGAGAAAGCCCGCAGCGGAACAATAACTTTTCAATATCACGGCGATCACGGCTTACAACACGTTCGGATAAAAACTCCGAAAATTGTTCAGGCGTCCACTTTTTCGCACCGCCGACATAGAGCGAAACAACTTCGTTGTATTCTGGTTTTGTAAAAGTCACTGCGTTCATGTTGTCAATCGTTCCGATGACATCGTTCTCCCATTTGAGAAAACTAACAGCAGCAGTTGATTTTTTTTCGCGTCCGTCAGCAGGTTTTTCGGCATTAGCCGGTATTTTATAGGATTTTCCGTCCTTAACTGCGCCGGAGATTTTTCCTTCACGACAAAGAACACGAACGCGGCGGTCGGATAGTTTCCATTTTTTTGCTGCTTGTTGCGCGGTCATGTATTCATTTATCATATCACTCACCTCACGAAAACAGTGTAGCACTAATTCGGAATAATGTCAATTTGCATTATTCCGAAACAAGGGGACGGTTCTTTTGTGCACTAGTGTTGCCACGTTCTTAAATTGTTCGTCTTAACTTATTGAATAAATATCTTGTCTTACAACAATTATATGATACAATAAGTGAGGGGTGAAAACATTATATGGAACGTAAGATAAATAATTACTTAATTAAATGGAAAAACAGTTCAAGAAGAATGCCATTGCTTATTAATGGAGCGAGACAGGTGGGAAAAACCTATAGTGCCCTTACCTTTGGGAAGACTTATTATCAAAATACAGTATATTTTAATATGGAGGATTCTAAAGAAATAACGGCAATTTTTGAGCGGGATTTAAATCCTGAACGGATCGTCAGAGAATTATCGGCAAAGATCGGTCAGTCAATTTTTAAAGAAGAGACCCTGATTATTTTTGATGAAATTCAATCGTGTGAGCGGGCACTGACTGCGTTGAAATATTTTTGTGAAGAAGCGCCAGAGTATCATATTATTGCGGCTGGCAGCTTGCTGGGAGTTGCTTTAAATCGGGAAAAATTTTCTTTTCCGGTTGGAAAGGTGGATATGATCACGTTATATCCCCTTGATTTTGAAGAATTTTTATGGGCAACGGATAATTACAAAATCAGGAATCTCATTTGTGAATCATTTGAAGCATTTACGCCTTTATCCATCCACGAAACGGCAATGGATTTGTATAAGCTGTATTTGGTGATTGGTGGGATGCCCAGAGCAGTGACGGAATACATTGAGACAAAGGACTTTGATTTTGTAATGGTTGCTCAAAAGACCCTTAATGATTCCTATATTGCCGACATGGCCAAGTACGCAACACCACACGAAACGACTAAAATTATGGCCGCTTGGGCAAGTGTTCCTGCGCAACTGGCAAAAGAGAACCATAAATTTCAGTATAAAGTTATTAAATCTGGGGCAAGAGCGTATGATTATGAAATTCCGCTGGACTGGTTAAAAGCTGCGGGTATTATTAATAAGTGCGTTCGCATTCATGAAGGCAAGATGCCCCTATCTGCTTATGCTGATAATACTTCGTTTAAGTTGTACATGGCTGATACTGGTCTGCTGTGCTCCAAATTTGACATCCAAGCCAATATAATTTTAGATAGCCCGGTGAGTTTTCATGGGTTTAAAGGTGCTTTAACAGAAAACTATGTGATGCAGGCTCTTGTTACGAATGGTTTTACGCCCTATTACTGGAGCTCTCCGGGAAAAGCAGAGTTGGATTTTGTGTTTCAGGATCGTCAGGGAAATGTCATTCCGTTGGAAGTGAAATCGGCCGACAATGTCAAAGCAAAGAGTTTAAAACTGTTTATGTCTTTGTATAAACCGCCATATGGCATTCGCGTTTCTGCTAAAAATTTTGGTTTTGAAAATAACATTAAGAGTATTCCGCTTTATAGCGTGTTTTGTTTAACTCATTGAGTAGCGGTGTCACTTGGATGATCTTTTAAAAAAGATCAAGCGAGTCGACAAACAGACGAAGAAAGAGGTTATTATTGATGACAATTTTAGTAACTGGGGCGGCGGGTTTTATTGGTTTTCACTTATCACAGTATCTGCCTCAACCGAGGCCGAAGCCATCAAGCTCTTTGCCAATACCTACCTGGCGCTGCGGGTGGCGTATTTTAATGAACTGGATTCCTATGCGGAGGTGCGGGGCCTCGATACCAAACAGATCATTGCCGGGGTTTGTCTGGATAGCCGCATCGGCAACCACTACAACAACCCTTCCTTTGGCTATGGCGGCTATTGTCTGCCCAAGGACACCAAACAGCTGCTGGCCAATTATGCCGATGTCCCGCAGAACCTCATGTCGGCGATTGTTGATGCCAATCGCACCCGCAAAGACCACATCGCTGAGATGATTTTAAGCCGCCAGCCCAAAACAGTCGGGATTTTCCGGCTGACGATGAAAATGGATTCCGATAACTTCAGGCAATCGGCCATCCAGGGGGTCATGAAACGGATCAAAGCCAAGGGCATTGAAGTGGTCGTCTTTGAACCGGCCCTGGAAGCGGATGATTTCTATAATTCACGGGTCGTCAAGGATCTAGGTGAGTTTAAGAAGATCAGCGATGTGATCGTGACAAATCGGCTTTCTGAAGAGCTGGTGGATGTCGTTGACAAGGTGTATACCAGGGACTTGTTCAGCCGAGATTAATTTCTTTCTGCCGGACATCAATTTATTTTTATGGCGGTGCCACTCTCTTAACTTGTTCGGCTTAACTTATTGAAAAAAACAGATCAGGAAGTGGCACCACTATTTCAAATATCTTTTCACCACTTGATAGAAGTTTTCACGGGTTCCGGCCATGAGTATAACAATGATATAACAATTTAGCGAAACAGGGAACGACGATAATCAAAGCTCGTTGCTTGACATTAAAAGATATAGTTAATAAATCTCGCTTCGATGACCCACGTCAAGGATAATGATATTTATCTTATTATCTTCGATTAAAGCAAGGATTCGATAATCACCAACACGATATCTCCATTTTCCTTTGTGATTAGCAGTTAATGGTTTTCCATGCAACCTAGGATCATTGCAACCTTGAAGGTTCTTTTCAATCCATCCAATCAATAAGGATGATTGATAGCGATCCATTTTCATTAACTTTTTAAGTGCAATGTCAGAAAATTCAACTACGAACATATTACAAGCCTAATTCTTTCTTTACGTCATCAAGTGAATAGGTCTTTTTCATATTAGCTAAAGCCTCATCAAAGTGCTTTAAATCAATTTCATCCTCAATTTTTTCGATCACGGATGCTCTGATTAAATCAGAAACAGATAAGCAATGCATTTTTGCGTAGTTTCTAACCAGTAAATCTTCTTTTTCAGAAAGACGAATTGAAATTGTGCTCATTTGTATCACCTCCGAATAATTTTCTTTGTGTAATACATTGTATTGCAAATACGTGTGTTTGTCAAGGTTAATGGCTTGAATTATTTCAAAGAAAATGATAAAACACAGGAACTGGCATTTCTAATTGAGCTGTTTTTAATAAAGATTTTACATGGAGATGCAGCCGGGGGATGTCCTGCGAACCTATGCCGATGTCAGTGATCTGGAGCGCGACATCAACTTCAAACCAAAAACCAGCATTGAAGCCGGGATTGAAAAATTTGTGGCCTGGTATCAGGAATATTATCAATTTTCTGGCCTACCAACAAGCCGAATACGTCATCATCGCAACACCACACGAAACGACTAAAATTATGGCCGCTTGGGCAAGTGTTCCGGCGCAACTGGCAAAAGAGAATCATAAATTTCAGTATAAAGTCATTAAATCTGGGGCAAGAGCGTATGATTATGAAATTCCGCTGGACTGGTTAAAAGCTGCGGGTATTATTAATAAGTGCGTTCGCATTCATGAAGGCAAGATGCCCCTATCTGCTTATGCTGATAATACTTCGTTTAAGTTGTACATGGCTGATACTGGCCTGCTGTGCTCCAAATTTGACATCCAAGCCAATATTTCTTGATACTGATAATATTTGCGTTCGCAGTAATCGAAGCGATAGTAGCGGTGCTATTCTCTCAGAATTTGCAAAACCAGTGCATAGTATTGCAAATTTAATAGTAATGTGCTATAATATTCAAAACAAATCAAAAGGAGTTGAGTTTTATGGGAACATCAAATGTTACAGTCAGGGTAGATGATGAGCTGAAGAAACAGGCAGAAGAGTTGTTTTCCGATCTGGGTTTAACAATGACAGCAGCGATGATGATATTTATGAAACAGGCGGTGAGGGAACAGAGGATACCGTTTGAGTTGACAAGAAACAGACCCAATCGAATAACAGCAAGAGCAATAGCAGAGATGAGAGAAAATAGAATATCTAAAAAGTATGATAACATCAAAGAACTCATGGAAGAGTTGGATCGATGAAGTATCGAGTAAGTTATTCGGGCGACTTCAAAAGAGATTTTAAGAGAGTAAAAAGACAGGGTTGTGATATGGAAAAACTTGAGAAGGTTCTTGGAGTAACGGTGCCTGCCACTAACTTACTAACTTATAAACTTACGGCATTAGGGTGGTGGTCACCAACTTATCAAAAAACCTTCATCAATCAGATGAAGGTTTTTGTATTATCCGGAGGTACGGTGCTTGGGTTGGCTGGCATTAACGGAACAGCCACAGGTTCATGGCCATGCCGGTATACTTCGCAATATAGGCGGTTGCGGTCGTCCGAACTTTCAGGGATTCTAAGGCTTGATCGGCCTGGACCAGTCCGGTATCGGTTGAGCCGAAGCCGGTGGCGGTATCTTTTAATAAAGACTCGATTTCAGTCGCGGTCAGAGAAGGATCTTCAGCCAGTAAGCTGGCACAGATACCGGAGACAATCGCTGCTGAGAAAGAAGTGCCGTTTTCCCAGCCAATCCGATCGCCGGGGAGCAGAACCATCAGGCTTTCGCCGGGGGCGTATAAATCAACGGCATCATTGTTTTGTGAAAAGGCGGCAATCTCGCCGTTTAAACCCATCGAACCGACTGAGATAACGCCGGGATAAGAAGCGGGGTAGTAGTAAGGATCGGTGCCTGCGACTTCCGCACCGTGATTTCCGGAACAGGCAATCACGATTTTGCCTTTGTTGAGGGCATAGGCAATGGCTTCGGCATGAATCACATTATACTCATTCGATCCAAAACTTAAATTGATGATTCTAACATCGCTCCGGTTGGCAGCATCATAAAGTGCAGCGGTGATGGCATCGTTATTCAGGGTTGTATCGCCAATGCGATAAGGTGCAATTTTGACATTGGCGGTTCCGGCAGAACCGGCAATCCCGATGCCATTATTGGCAACAGCGGCGATACAGCTGCTGACCTTGGTGCCATGACCGGCGGTATCAACCATCGCAGCGGTCTTTTCGATAAAATCATAACCGGTGGTGATGCGTCCCTGTAAATCAGGCAGGGTGACATCCAGGCCGGTATCCAATACGGCAACGACGATTTCGTTGTCGTTGTCAATGGCGTTCCAGGTCTGATCGACTCCGACCTTGGCATACTGCCAGGAATTTCCTAAATTGGGATCATTGGGATAGTTATTGTTACTGGCGGCGAATACGGAACCAGTGGATGTAAAACTGATTAACAGAGCGGTACTGACTAAAGCACTGACTAATTTTTTTAACGGTTTCATTTTTTTCTCTCCCTTCAGATTTCATGTGCAACGCTTGACCGGTTGCAGATGTCGTCTTTTACGAAGACAGAGATGATTTTGCAACTGGCAGCCATATAAAATTACTTAGGCCCTTAAGCTTTGCGTCCTTACCTTTCAGTAAGTTTGCCGAATATTTAATTGATTTTTTAAAATAAAAAGAGCAACGTTTTTTCCACGTTGCTCGTATGGTCGTCTCAGAAAGACTATTTTGCAACTGGCAGCCATATAAAATCACTTAGGCCCTTTAGTTTTGCGTCCCCACTTTTCAGTGAGTTTGCCAAATATTAAGTTTGTAAAATAAAAAATGTGCAACGATCAGCTCGTTGCACATTTATCATCTTAACGGGATTCATGCAACTGGCTGGCTTTCCCTGAGGTTAAGCCCCTATAGCTTTGCGTCATTATCTTTCGATAATTTTGCCAAATTTTATTTATTTCCTACATTATAAGCGGTTTTAGGAAAGAAGTCAAGAATTATCGCTAAAATTTATGATTTCTAGGCAAAAAAAATTATTTCGAAAAAGCGTTAAAGGCGACCAGGTCTGCAAGGGTTTGTAAGCGACTTCGGGCTTTTAAAATTTCAGTATTCATGTTATGATAAAGGCGCTCTTAAAAGTCGCGCGGTCAAGACCAAAAGGCTGATGGCCGTTTGTGCTCAACAATCTGTTTGACACCATATATTGTATGTGCTAAAATTATGGCAACAAAATAAAGCGATAACGCTGCTGCGCCAATGGTGCAGCGCAGGGGAAGCCGGTGTCAATCCGGCACGGTCCCGCCGCTGTGATGGGGGAATTTTTAAGCATGAACCCTAAGTCAGATTACCCGCCGTTATCCGACACACCAGACTCTACGCGTGATGGAGGGTGTTTAAAAAATCAAGTATGATGCCTCTTGACACGCCGTCGAGGGGTTTTTCAATGCCCGATTCTAAGAAAGCAAGAAAGCAGGAAACCAGATGATTACAAAAATAAAAAAACGCGATGGCCGCGAAGTGCCATTTAATATCGAAAAAATTGCCAATGCGATTTTTAAGGCCGCCAGTGAAATCGGCGGTCAGAATTACCAGACGGCCATCGATCTGGCCGAACGGGTGACGCTCTACATCGAGCAGGAATTAAACACCAAGGCACCAACGGTCGAAGAAATTCAGGATGCGGTCGAAAAAATTCTGATCGAAACCGGCCACGCCAGAACCGCCAAGAAATACATCCTCTACCGCGCCGAACGGACCCGGATCCGCGAAATGGATACCCGGCTGATGAAAATCTATGAAGATCTGACCTTTAAAGAAGCCAAGGACAACGATGTAAAGCGCGAAAACGCCAATATTGACGGCGACACCGCGATGGGCACGATGCTCAAGTACGGGTCGGAGGGGGCCAAGCAGTTTTATGAAATGTTTGTCCTCAACCCCGAGCATTCCAAGGCCCATAAAGACGGCGCGATTCATATCCACGATCTCGACTTTCTGACCTTAACCACCACCTGCTGCCAGATTGATCTGGCACAGCTTTTTAAAAATGGCTTCTCGACCGGTCACGGCCATCTGCGCGAACCCAATGATATCCAGAGCTATTCGGCCCTGGCCTGCATTGCCATCCAGTCAAACCAAAACGATCAGCATGGCGGTCAGAGCATTCCCAATTTTGACTATGCGATGGTACCGGGCGTTAAAAAAACCTTTGTCCGGCAGTACCGCGAGAATCTCGCCAAGGCCTTAACGCTGCTGACCGATACCTCCAATGCTTTGGATCGGGTCAAAGCCATCGGGGCGGACATTAAAAAGCGGCTCGGTTTGACGCCGGAGCTGGGGAACCCCAAAAGCTACCTCGCTGCCGAAGCGAAAAGCCTGAGCCAGTGGCTTGACGATGCCAAACTGGTTGATCAGCTGCAGCGCTTTGCGATGGAAAATGCCGAATCGGAGATTGACCGCAGTGTCTATCAGGCGATGGAGGCTTTTGTCCATAATCTCAATACCATGCACAGCCGGGCCGGCGCGCAGATTCCGTTTAGCTCAATCAATTACGGCATGGATACCTCCACCGAAGGGCGGCTGGTGATCAAAAACCTGCTGCTGGCCACCGAAGCCGGGTTGGGTAATGGTGAAACGCCAATTTTCCCGATTCATATTTTCAAGGTCAAGGAAGGCGTTAACTACAACCCGGGGGATCCCAATTACGATCTATTCAAGCTGGCCTGCCGGGTCAGTGCCAAGCGCCTTTTTCCCAACTTTTCCTTCCTGGATGCACCCTACAACCTGAAATATTATCGGGCCGGCCAGCCGGAAACCGAAATCGCCTATATGGGCTGTCGCACCCGGGTGATTGGTAATGTTCACGATCCCGCGCGCGAAATCACCTTTGGTCGCGGCAACCTAAGTTTTACCACCATCAACCTGCCGCGGATTGCCTTAAACAGCAAGGGCGATCAGGAGCAGTTTTTTGCCGAGCTGGATCAAAAAATCGATCTGGTGATTGAGCAGCTGCTCGAACGCTTTGAAATCCAGGCCCACAAAAAAGTTAAAAATTTCCCCTTTTTGATGGGCCAGGGCGTCTGGATTGACTCCGAAGGGCTCAGCGAAGAGACCGAAATTCGCGAGGTGCTTAAACATGGTACCCTGAGTATCGGTTTTATCGGGCTGGCCGAGTGTCTGACGGTGTTAACCGGTTCCCACCATGGCGCATCCGAAAGTGCCCAGGCATTGGGGCTTGCAATCATTACCCAGATGCGCAAACGCATGGATGAAAGCAGTCAGCGCTACGGGATGAACTTTACCCTGCTCGGCACGCCGGCCGAAGGCACGGCCGGACGTTTTGTCAAGCTTGATAAACAGGTCTTTGGCGAAATCCCGGGAGTGACCGACCGCGAATATTATACCAATTCCTTTCATATCCCGGTTTACTATCCCACAAGTGCCTACGACAAAATCACGCTGGAAGCCCCCTATCACGAGCTGACCAATGCCGGTCACATCACCTATGTCGAAATGGATGGCGATCCGCTTAACAATCTGGAAGCCTTTGAGAAAGTGGTCCGGGCGATGAAAGAAGCCGGCATCGGCTACGGCTCGATCAATCATCCGGTCGATCGCGATCCACGGTGCGGCTACACCGGGATCATCGGCGACAGCTGCCCGAATTGCGGGCGCAGCGAAGACGATCTTCCCTTTGAACGGATCCGTCGGATTACCGGTTATCTGGTCGGCACTCTCGATCGCTTCAATGATGCTAAAAAAGCCGAAGAACGCGATCGCATCAAGCATTTTGATGCGCTTGAAGCGGGTGGCACCGCTGCGCGGCGACAACCCCTGAAATGACTGAAAAAGTAAGAATTGCCGGAGTGGTCAGGGAATCGATCGTCGACGGCCCCGGCATCCGCTTTGTCGTCTTTGCCCAGGGCTGCCCGCATCACTGCCTGGGCTGCCATAATCCGGCCACCCACGATTTTGGCGGCGGCCAACTGGTGGCGGTCGACGCGATCATCCGTGAAATGAAAAAAAATCCGCTGCTTGACGGCCTCACCTTAAGCGGCGGCGAACCGTTTGGGCAGCCGCAGGGTTTTGCCGCCTTGGCCAGTCAGGCTCAGGCCGCCGGTTATCAGGTGATGACCTATAGCGGCTACACCTATGAAGAACTGCTTGACAAAAAAGACCCGCAGTGTCAGCGGCTGCTTGGGCACACCGATCTGCTGGTTGATGGCCGCTTTGAAGCGGATCAAAAGAGTTTGCGGCTGCGTTTTCGCGGCTCAAAAAACCAGCGGATTATTGATGTCAAAGCGTCGCAGCGGCAAGAGAAGATTATTTTGAGTGAGATCGGTTAAGCTTGAGACCGGGCGCTTAACCGACATACCAGTATTTAAAGAAATAATAGAAAAACTTGAGGGCCTGGTCATTGAGCATTTCGCGGGTGACTTTGCTTTCAAAAAGCGCATCCGGTTGGTAGCTGGAGTCGTCGGAATAACTGACATAAATCGGCATATCTTTAAAGGTATGGCGAAAGGCATAAAGCCCGCGCCGTGATTGCGGTGGTGAAAAAACAACCAGCAGCGACTGCACCTGATGGTCGCTGACATAGGCCTGCTGACAGGTGGCGTTTTCAATGGTCGAGGTTGCCTGATCCTCAATCGTGTAGTTGGCCGCCGAAAGACCGGCAGCGGTCATGGCCTTTTGAATCATCGGGTTATCTTTTTGGTAGCCGGAAAAGATAATAAAATCGCTGTAACCGGCTTGCAGCAGCCGAATCCCTTCGGCGATGCGCAGGGCATCTTCTTCACCACTGGTGACGACAATGACGTCGGCCGGCTGAATATTTTTCTCAACCACCAGGTAGTTGGCAAACCCGGAAACGAAACGGTCGGTGTCGACAAAAAGATAAATCGCCAGCGCAACCGCTGCCATAAAAATAAACAGCTGCGTCCAGTAAAGTCCTTTTAAGAGGAGCTTCAAAATATTTTTCAAATGTGTCATCTTGTCATCCTTCCCATCGTTTAAAAAACAGCCGCGTTCAGGTGAAATGCAAGTTTGATTTAAGCTGTAGTAAGATTAGTATAATACAACCCGTTAGTCAGAGCAATCAAAATCGTCATGTTTGTGCGCCGCCGAATTGGGGTATAAAAAATTAGAATGATTTTGGTTTGCCGGGTCAAATGATTTAACGATCAACAAGGGGGGGACTGCCATGAAAAGCGTGCAATTTCAATTGCGGGAAACGATTAATCGGATTGCCGAATCGGGTAATATCGAGATCATCAAGGAAAGCGAAATCAAGCTGATGATGGTGATTGTCGCACTGATGATGTTTTTTGCGGCGATAATCAGTGTCATCATTGGCGTGTATTGGCAGGAAGACCTCCTTTCGATTGTGGTAGTGGCGGCAACGCTTTTTTCCGGTGGAGTATTTATCCTGGTGCTGCTGCATCAGAAGTTGCTTGGCAAAATTGCGCTGCATCTGACAAGTATCACCGTGCTGCTGGCGGTGTCGGCCATTTATCTGGTTTATTATCAACACTTTACGGTAATCTTCTGGATGATTATTCTGATTGTAATTATTCTTTCCAATATGATGATTCAAAGAGCCTTGTTCTATTATATGTGCGCAGCCATTTTGTTTTTTTTCGGCTTCAGTCAGCTCCGGTATCCGGAGCATTTTATCCGGATGGATCTAGCCTTTAATTTGGCATTACTGGCCGTTTTTGCCTGTATCATGGTGGCCAGTGTGGTCAGTAATCGCATCTATCGGCAGATTATTCAGAAAAAAGCATTGATTTATGCCGAAACCCTAACCCAGAAAGAGGATCTCAATCTGCTGTATGACGATGTCCTGGCGCATCAGCAGCAGCTGACGGCGCAGAATGAACTACTGCTTCATTACAACACCGAAATCGAAGCCAATCAGGAACGGCTCGAGTTTCTGGCCTATACCGATACCTTAACCGGGGTTCCCAACCGCAAGATGCTGCTTGAGCAGATCGACTTGCTGATCGATCTGCATCGCGAGAACGGGCAGCGCTTTGCCCTGGTTTTTATCGATCTCGATAATTTCAAGAAAATCAACGATTCGCTCGGCCATGGCGCTGGGGATGAACTACTGATTCAGGTCACCCGGCGGCTTCGCCAGGCCATGGATGAACGCGATCTGCTGGGGCGTCTTGGCGGCGATGAACTGGCCATTTTGATTCGGCGCCAGATTTCCGATGAAAAGATGCTGGCGTACAGTCAAATGCTCTTAAGCATTTTGGGCAATGCCTTTGCCCTGACCGATAAAGCCGTAATTATGACCGCCAGTTTTGGGATTGCCATCTGGCCGGTGGATGCCCAGACCAGCAGTGACCTTTTAAAAGCGGCAGATACCGCCATGTACAAAGCCAAGGAGATGGGCAAAAATTCAATTCAGTTCTATCAGAAGGAAATGAAAAACGAAGTCTTATATAAGATGGAACTGGAAAACCAGATGATCAAATCCTTTGAAAAAAACGAATTTTTTGTCGAATACCAGCCGATTGTCGATGTCCTCGATAAAAAAACCGTCAGCTTCGAAGCGCTGCTGCGCTGGCGGGTTCCCGAGCGGGGACTGGTTTCGCCGGCAGAGTTTATTCCGATGGCGGAAGAGATTGGCTTAATCGGCGATTTGGGAGCGTGGGTACTGCGACAGGCCTGCCAGAAAATCAAGGAGATTAAGGCCCAACTCGGTCTTGATATCCGCATTGCGGTGAATGTTTCGGCGGTGCAGATGAAGCGGCCGGATTTTCTTGCGCGGATTAAGCAGGTCATTGAGGAAGAAGGCGTGCCCCCCAATCGCCTCACCCTGGAAATCACCGAATCAGTGTTTATCGGTCAGATGGAACAGGCCATCGCAATTATTCAGGAGCTGAAGGATTATGGGGTGATGATTTCCCTCGATGATTTTGGAACCGGGTATTCTTCGCTCAGTTATCTGATGCAGTTGCCGATTGATGTGCTAAAAATCGATCGCACCTTTATTAATGCCCTGGAGAAAGAAGAAAAGAACAACCGGATTGTCGGCAGCATTATTGAGATGGTCCACAACCTCGATATTCACGTGGTGGCCGAAGGGGTTGAAGAGGCCTGCCAGTTTGATTTTCTCAAAGAAAAAAACTGTGACTGGATTCAGGGCTATCTGCTGAGCCGGCCGCTGGGAGATAGCGCGATGGCAAAACATCTCCAGGAACAACAGGCGTAAAGGCCGGATAAAAGCAGCTGATGTTTGTCACTTGGCAAGGGGCCGGAAACGATGGCCTTGATTTAGGCAATCACCGATGACAGGCTCACAGATCCCGGAACAGCCCACGTCACGCGGTATTTACAATTGTTATAAGAATAGCTATAATCATAAAAAAGTAGTAGAAAGAAGGTAATTCTAAATGTGTACAAGCCTTACCCTGATGACCACAAACCAGATTAATACGTTGGCCAGAACCATGGATTTTGCTTTTGTATTAGATCCGCAGCTGATCTTTGTGCCGCGGCAGCTGCCGATTGTCTCAGAGGTCGATCAGACCTCAAGACCGGCTAAATATGCGATGATGGGTATCGGCCGGGATTTAGGTACCTATCTTTTTGCCGATGGCTTAAATGAAGCCGGACTGGCCTGTGCCAGCCTCTATTTTCCAGGCTATGCCACGTATCGCGAGGCAATCAGCCCGGACTGCATCAATCTGGCGCCCCACGAAATTGTCGGCTGGTTGTTGACCAATTTTGCCACCCTCGAAGAAGTGAAGGCGGCGATCCCCAAGCTCAATGTTGTCAGTACCCCGCTTAAGATGATGAACGTCATTACCCCGTTGCACTGGATCATTACCGATAAAACCGGGCAGACCCTGGTGATCGAACCGATGCCGGAGGGGATTGTAATTCACGACAATCCTCTGGGGGTGATGACCAACAGCCCCGACTTTAACTGGCATTTAACCAACATCCGCAATTATATCGGTGTTTCACCCCATAAAATCGATCCGATTCAGTTAAATGGCCTGAGCTTCACGCCCTTTGGCGGCGGTTCCGGAAGCATTGGTCTACCGGGCGATTACACCCCGCCGTCGCGGTTTTTGCGGGCCCTGTTTGGCCGGGAGGCGATTAATCCGATTAAAACCGAGGACGCGTGCATCAACGCCGCTTTTCACATTTTATCAGCGGTGGATATCCCCAAGGGCAGTGTGATCACCGACGAGGGCATGGATTTTACCCAATATACGGCCTGCATGGTCTGTAATACCGGCACCTATTATTTCAAAACTTACGACAATAACCAGATCGGCCGGGTCTGCCTGTTTAATGAAGATCTTGATGCCAAAGAACCAAAGGTTTGGGAAATGATGCAAGAACAGCAATACCGGCAATTGAACTAAAAATTGCTGTTTAACATAATTTTAACGGTTTCTTAACTCAAAAATTACCAGGAATGTCTTTTGAACATAGTGATAATCCGTATACAATAGTATTAATAAATAATTAATATGATCAACAAATAAACCTTACCGATCAATGATATTCTGGTTGTACTCCCCTGTTACAAACAGCGTATCATAATCGGCAGGGGTTATCCTTTATTCAAGTCTGAGAGTTGCTTATTTATAAGTGACTCTTTGTTTTTATGCACAGGCTGAAAATAAGGGGGTAAAATCGATATGGAAAGGGTTTCTTATGTTTAATCAGTATTTTGGCAATTACCTTTTGGAGAAAAAATTAATCAAACCGGAAGAACTTAAAATGGTCTTAGCAGAGCAGAAATCTGTCAAGGTGAAATTAGGTGTCCTGGCGATTGATGCTGGCTATATGAAGGCCGAGCAAGTTGACAAAATCCATCAGCTCCAGACCGCTAAGGATAAAAAAATTGGTGAATTAGCCATCGAAGCTGGGTATCTCAGCGAAATTCAGTTGACCGAACTGTTGAATGCGCAGAAGAAATCAAACAGTTTATTAGGGCAGGTTCTAATTGAGAAGGGACTCTTTTCGCTTGAGCAATATGAAACGGTGCTGTCCCAATACCGGGCGGATTCGCAGCTGAGTAGTGACGAACTCAAGGCGTTAGAAAACAATGATGTGACGCAAATTGCAGAAATATTTCTAAAAACTCTGGCTGATGACCCGGATCGCATCCCCCGTCAATATGTTGAACTTTTTCTTAGAAATATCGTCCGTTTTATCGATGATGAAATCCGGATGGAAACGGCGGCAATGGTTGATTCCTATCGCTTTGATTATCTGGTCACCCAGGGAACAGTGGGTGACTA
>CAZEBY010000053.1:0-18083 GCA_964510565.1 uncultured Lachnospiraceae bacterium
GAATGCGCCGGAGCAAAAAACGCACCCGGTGCGTAAACGGAACCCCGGGAATGCGTCGGAGCAAAAAACGCACCCGGTGCGCAAACGGAACCCTGGGAATGCGCCGGAGCAAAAAACGCACCCGGTGCGTAAACGGAACCCCGGGAATGCGCCGGGGTAAAAAACGCACCCGGTGCGTAACGATGGCCTGATATAAAAATTTAAATTTAATAATTCTAAGGAGTGTATGAATCGTGAAAAACAAAGGTAGATCATTCGATCAAATGGTATTTAATAAAAAACCAAAGAAAACATGGGGAAGCAAAGACGATGAAACAGTGGTGGAATCACCCAGAGATGATTATGAGGATGCGGTTGTCTGTGAGGTTGAAACGGATCTTCTTCAGCCGGAGGTTGATCAATTAAAACATAAAGTGGATGATCAACATAAAAATTTAGATCATGACCGATTACCGATTGAGAAGCAACGAGCAGAATTAACCATTCAGAATGACGATGATAATTCAAATGATGAGATTGTTATCAAAGCTGATCATAAAGATATTACGACATTGGAGAAAATTATTGCTAAACTCCAGGCAGAAAAAGAAGAATTAGCTTTAGAAAATGACCGATTAAAATATCATAACAGCGAAATGAAAGAAATTATCGTGGATATGGGCTTAACCGGAAAAATGGAATTGCTGGAAAATTATAAAAATGAAAATGAAAAGAAAGATTTCATCATTAAAAAACTTGAGAATAAATTAAATGATAATCAAGCTTACATTGAAAATCTGAAAACCAATTTATTTTCAGGAATAAATCAGTTGTTTGAACAAAAACCCATGCAGACCTTACAAATTGAAGAAATTAAAAACGAAAATATTTCGAAAATCCCCAGTGAGAGCGAAGAATCCATCGAGAATAAGGTTTTAAATTTAAAAAGTGAAGGGAAAAGCCCCCGACAGATAGCAAGTATCACAAATTTAGCCACAATAAAAATCGATGAAATTCTAAAAAAGCATGAAAGGGTCGAAAAACATGCCTAAATTATGGCCGATCATCCCCATATTTTCTTTTTCAATCACCCGGGCGTTACAAATGCCCATTTGTAACGCCCAAAAGACCGGAGTTGGGACGAAGGGCAAGATTCCCGAATGTTTACAGATGGGCGAACGGCCCATCTGAAACATTCAGATCTTGTTTTCTCTTGCTGAGAAAATGAAGTATGGGGGACACCCCCAAACCCCCGGAAGTTGATAATGATTTCCATATTGCTTAAAAAACATAATTAAAGAAAGGAGTCACAGCAATAAAGATAATAAGAATTTGGACTATGATTGCAAAGGTCTTTTCCTCATATGATGCATCAATGGATTGAGTTTTTTGGTTTTACTTACTTCAAATTGCATGTCAAAATTCAACCAGCTGGATTTTTCTGTGCTATAATTCATTCATGATAATGTAAGGAAGTGATAATATGAACTGTATTTTTTGCAATCGGCCAGCGGGGTTTCTAAAAAAGTATCATGAAGATTGTTTTAATAAAACACAAATTATTATGCAACAAATAGAGGAAATGATTAATCAATATAACAGGGATTCTATTAGCGCTCTTGAGGCAAAGCGACAAATCGTGGAGTTGGCATCTTCTGATATACGACATAAAAATTTTTTATTAAATGAAATTATAGACAAAAGTAAAATTCGTTCAAGTGATATCTTAATATATAACGAAAAAATGGTTTCTATCTGGGAGTCAAAGAATCGTTGTACAATGAAAAGAACAGGACTCTCTTATGCTAGGTATCCTGAGTGGAGTGAAAGTAATCAACTTCTTTGTAATTTAGGAACAGTAGTCTTTTCAGACAAGAGCATATATCTCATATTGGATGAAAAAACGATTACCTATCCGTACAAAAAAATTATTGATTTTGGTTATACTGATGACAGTAAATACGCCTATTTTGATGTGAAGACATCTTCACCTTATCCCCATAGATTTTTTATTAGGGCGTTTGATAAGAAGGAAAAATCATCAGTTCAGAATGTGTGTATATTTTTGGATTGTCTGTCTGGGCAATAAAAAATCGAAAGCACCAAACTTTGAGTAGGTGCTTTTATTACTAGATTTTCATTGATTCATATCATCAACTAAATTTAATTCGTTCAATTTATTTTTGTTTCCTCGGGAAACAAGATATAAAAATTACAATGGAGGACAAACAAATGAATGAACTGGTTTTTAAAAACACAATTGAATTTGCAAATTGGGCAACTGACAAAGAAATTTTCAATATGGAATTTCTTGGCACCCTAGGTGGCAGAAAAAGCCAAAACTGTTTCGAAGCAGATATTGAAAAGAATGGAGTCTATCTTATCAGTATTGAAAAAAGCGAAAAGGAAATCTTTTTAAAAAGTTTTGATGACTTGACAGAATGGAAAGAAAAAAATAAGGTAACCGATTTATTCAACAATGGATTAAGTGATATCTATGTCGGATTTAATCAATTTATCGCTCAAAACGATGGTCAAGAAATTCAGATTTATATCGATGCTATTTACTGTTCCTTATAAAATTTTGTTTCCTCGGGAAACAGGATGGAGGTGATTGAGATAAAAAAGAAAACACTTTGCAGCTTGCGTCTGGAAAAAGAATTGTCCCAGGACGCCCTGGCAACGATGCTGGGAGTCTCACGAAAAAAGATTTATCGCTATGAAAATGGATTAACCATTCCCGGTGATGAAATTAAGCAGCAGCTGGGCCTGATCTTCTACCTGAGCCGGGATGATCTGGATGAAGTGATTAAAAATACTGTTGATGCTGCCAAAGAAAAAAGCCAAACCTATCCCTGCACCATCTCGTTTCGGTGCACAGCGGATATGCATTCAAAAATAGAAACCAATGCAAAAATGGCTAACATGACAGTGGGTCAGTATGTCAGAGAAACCTATACCGGGGGGCAGTTAGTCGTTTTAGACGGACTCAAAGAATTTTCAAAGGATCTGACCAAAATCGGCACGAATCTTAATCAGTTGACCAAGCTTTGCCATATGGGAAAGATCAATGCCCCAGAACTAAAATCAGTACAGAAAACACTAACGGAGATTTACATCAAGCTGAATCGTATTATCAGCAAATGATATGAATCTTTTTTTATTGGCTCATTTCTGTTTCCTCGGGAAACAGGGAAATATAAATAAAGGAGAAGTTGATGAACAAAGTAATTCTAATTGGCAGGCTGACCAGAGATCCGGAGGTGAAAAATACGACCACCGGCAAGGCCGTGGCGACATTCACCCTGGCGGTGGACCGGCGCTTCAAGAACAAAGATGGACAAAAAGAAGCTGATTTCGTACCCATTGTGGTGTGGGGGAAGCAGGCCGAGTTTGCCGGACAGTATTTATCCAAGGGCAGTCAAATTGGGGTGTCGGGGCGATTACAGGTGCGGAGCTATGATGGCCAGGATGGTCAGCGTCGGTACGTGACCGAAGTGGTAGCCGATGAGGTCTATTTCATTTCTACCAAGCGAAAGGAGAATAACGGCAGCAATCCAAATAGTTTATCACCCGGAATGGGAAATGGGGTGATGGGACTTGATGAAGATTTTCATTTAATGTCCGAAGATGATGACATCCCTTTTTGAAGGGGAACTGATTGATGGAATGCTTAATGAACCAGAAACTTACCAGACAGATATCGCAGATGATGATCTGTTTTTTTTATGTAACGACTCAAAGCTGTTTCCTCGGGAAACAAAAATAAGGGGGATAACTGACATGAAAATGGTATATGTGTGTTCGCCACTCAAGGCGAACGAAGAAAGAAGCATGGAAGAAAATATGAACCGAGCCAAAGAATGGTGCCGGCAGGCCAGCGAATTAAATGTACTGCCATTGGCACCCCATACCATCTTTACCCAATACCTGGACGACACCATCCCAAGTCAGCGGGATAAGGGTCTTGAAATGGGCATCGAACTGCTTAAGCAATGCAAAGAGATATGGGTGCATGGTAATACCTTATCCGAGGGGATGATTAGTGAAATCATCTTAGCTAAAGAAATGAATAAACCGATCCTTGCAGTTGACATGGATCGGGAAACGTACAAAAATTTCATGGCCTATCAAGGGGTATTTAAAGAAGCTTTTTCAAATGAACAGTGGGAGCTGGTGTGCTCGGGACTCGATGAGGGACTGGATGTATCAAGCTATGCCAGCTCCGATGTTTCAGCCGATCAGATGATGGAACGGATTGCCCAGTTAAAACAGGGAATCGAAAATGATCCGGCGATTATTGATATTTCCGAAATAAACCGCGTTGAACCGGAATCGGATTATGAAGAAGACTGGGCACAGGAAGCATAAGCTTGTTTCCCGAGGAAACAGGAAATAGAAAGGAGAAGCTGATGGGGCGTTTACCAGAGGAAGTGTTTGAAAAGGTCAAAGCGATCAGCATCGTTGATTATGCCATGGCCAATGGTTATGAACTGGTCGAAATCGGGAATCAGGTTAAAATCAGGAATGAGGGTGGATTGTTTATTGATCCCGATTTAAACCGATGGAATAGGCTTTCTGATGAGTCAAAAGAAGCAGGCGGCGGGATTATTCAGTTTGTCATGTATATGCAGGAAAAAAGCATGGGCGAAGCGATCCATGAGCTGGCAGCCTTTATCAATCATCATCCCGAACCCAGTGAGGTGGCAAAAACTTATATCAAAAAAGCCAAGGAGTATAAAAAAACAAATGATGGAATTTTTAAGCCACCAGAAAAATCCGCCAATTATCGGCGGATTTTTGCGTATCTGGTAAAAACCCGCTGCATTGATCCGGAGGTGGTTAACTACTATGTCAAGCATCACAAAATCTATGAAGACAAAAACCATAACTGTGCCTTTTGCGGATTCGATGAAAATGGAGTGATCAAGAGTATTTCTCTCAGGGGAACCTATGACGCACCCGCAAGGGAACCATTTAAGGGGATCGTGAAAAATTCTGATAAGCATTATCCTTTTGTCCATGAAGGTAAAGGGAATCAGGTATTAGTGTACGAAGCACCCATTGACATGCTCTCCTATCAAACCATTAAACGGCAAATTGGGGATATTACTCAGAATAAGGATGATCACTACATTGCACTAAATGGCGTTGCTCATATTGGATTATTGCATTACCTGGAGACCCACCCGGAGATTGAGCATATCGTGATGTGCATGGATAATGATGAAGCCGGACATAAGAACACATTGGAGCTAATCAATGCCGTTGAAGAAGTATTTCCTGGGAAGTACACCTTTGATCTTAAGATTCCAACAGAACCCCATAAAGACTGGAATCAGTTGTTACAGCATATTTCCAAAGAGAGAGAAAGAGTAGCACTTCAGGACGAAGCGGAAGATGATTGGGTGCAGGAAGCTTGAAGGAAATTTGTTTCCTCGGGAAACAGGAAATGAAAAAACAGATGATTAATGTTGATCTTGTTTCCTCGGGAAACATGGAAATCTGGAAATGGAGGGTAGCGAATGTTATATTTTGATACCAGTTAGAATGAGTCTTGAAAATCGTGAAAAGGAGGTGTGATTGAAAATAAAAAAGATAGTAATAATTTTGTTGATTAGCTTGGTGGCAGTCTTAACGAGTGGTTGTTTTATAACCGATGTAGTGAAAGACATTTTTAAAAAGCCGGTGGTTGCCGGCAAATGGTACAGCAAAGAAAGCGACACCTACATTGCGCTTAACGACATTGGAAATTTTACAATGTCGTATGGTAAGGGCAATGTCAATACGGGAGGAACCTATGAAAATGATAAACGGGAAATTGTCCTCTATTTGGATTACACAATCAAGGCCAATGAAACGAAGAATGATTGGCTCATGCAGGAAAAGAAAAACGGAGTGTTAAATGATGTCCGGGGAACGGAATCGGCGGTGAAAATGTGAAATTAAAAATTGTTCGTGGATTGATGGCAGGATTTGTCTTTGTGCTGCTGGCTATCGGAAGTCTGTTTTTTATACGGACTATTGATGGATTTATGACGGGACAGGGGATTTTACCATTTAACGTTCCGTTAAAGGAAGTGTTTGACGCTGTAGTTGTGAGCGAGAATACATTTCACATGTATCTTTTGTGTCTGGCCTTTGCCCTGTTTATGGCAGTGGCTTTTTTTATTGGCCAAAGCAAGACCTATAAAAGTGAGCTGATCAGTATTACCCCGGATATTCAAACACCCCGGCCAGCCGGCCAGAATCAGCATGGTTCAGCTCGGTGGTTGGATAAGAACAAAATGGATCGGGCCTTTGATTACGTGGTCATTCGAAAAAAAAATCCCTTTATCCAAGTCTTATTACGAAGTGGCAGGGAGGAAATAAAACAGATCAAAAAAGGCAATTACTGGGTTGAAGAAAGGAGCATCAAAAATAATAAACCATTAAAAATGGGTGGTCTTGTTTTAGGAAAAGATCGACAAGGAATCAAAAGTGAGAAAATCTACTTCATCGGGGAGGATGTTCATGGATTGATCATTGGGTCCACCCGATGCGGAAAAACACGAACGCTGGTCTTACAGACCATCGGCCTGTTGGCAATGGCCAAAGAATCATCCATAAATTGCGATCCCAAAGGTGAGATCCATGATTATACGGCACCATTTCTAAAAAAATGTGGCATTGACGTGTTCACTCTGGATTTTAAAGACCCCCTAAAAAGTAATCACTATAACTTTCTTCAATCGATTATCGATGCGGTTGATAATGGAAATATGTCTCAGGCTATTGATTATGTCTGGGATATTACCGGGGCACTGGTCGGGGAAGCCAAGGGGGAAAAATTATGGAGTAACGGTGAAGCCAGTATTATTGCGAGTTGCATTATGATTGTGGTCTTTGAAAACATGGACAATCCGGAGTATCAGAATCTGACTAATGTATTTTATTTCATAGCTGAGATGTGTAAGGCTCCCAAACAGGGGGACGAGATGATGTTGGCTAAATACATGAAGAAACTGAAAGTCGAGAATCCGACTCACCCGGCGTTGGGGCTGGTAGCTATTTCAGACATTGCCCCATCCAAAACAAAAGGCAGTTTTTACACCAGTGCCCTGACTACCTTACGGTTGTTTACCAATCCGCTGATCTATGAAATGACGCGTAAATCGGACTTTCGACCCAAAGACATTGGCAGTCGACCGACGGCGGTGTTTATGATCTTGCCCGATGGTAAAACAACCTATTACTCTCTGGCTGCGCTGTTCTGTACCCAAGTCTACAGTGCGTTGTCGGACTTTGCCGACAAACTGGGCGGGCGGTTACCGATCCGGGTGAATTATGTACTGGATGAGTTTGGAAATTTTACCAAGATTCCTGAGTTTGCTACCCAGCTTTCAGTTGGTGGCGGTCGGGGAGTCCGCTTTAACCTGTTTGTTCAATCGCTGGCTCAACTGGAAGAAAAATACGGCCGGGAAATTGCCCGGATCATCCGATCCAATTGCGAAACCTGGATTTATCTTCAGGCCGAGGATCTGGAAACTCAAAAGGAAGTTTCCGAACGACTGGGAAAATATACCACTACATCTTACTCCCTGTCATCCTCCCAACAGCACTACACCTCCAACTCCAGTCAATCGGTCAATCTGGTGGGACGGGAGCTGCTGACCGCCAATGAAGTCAGTCGGATCAGACGCCCCTACAATCTGGTCACCAGTCGGAATGATCCGGTGATTATGACATCCCCGGATATTAGCAAGTGGTCATTCAATGACTTCTATGGGTTAGGCAGTAAAGAACATAATAATAAACTTCGGATGATCCGCAGTGATGCCAGAACGACTCACCAAGAGCATGGGATCCAGTTATGGGGAATCTGGAAGCGCTATCAGATCTAATTGAGCGTTGCAACTTTTTTATGAAAGGAGGTGATGGCGATGTTTACGGAATTTGTATGGGTAACCGGATTAGTTAAGCTTCTGACCGATATGTCCCTGGCGCTGTATATTGTCTTACCGATTTTATCGTTGATTGTCATCGGCTGGAATGTAGTCAAACGGCTACAGGCTGATGATCATGAAAAAATAAAGTACAAAGAAAATATGAAAACAACACTGGTCTATCTGGTTATTGGGATGACGGTCAATGGTTTTATCACCATGCTCTTAAGCTATTTCCCAAGCTCGTGAAGTTTGTTTCCCGAGGAAACACGGATAAAGAAATTAAAAATATAATTTAAAGGAGAAATTTAATGGCTTTAAAATTAAAAAATGCAAAAGCAGCAGTATTACAACCCCTTGTGCTATGGCACGCAAAGCTCGTAAACATCGGAGATGAAGAAATGAAAACTGATTCCGGTTCGATCATTGAAGGCGCTGGAATGTGGATTGTCGGATTGTTGGGGGTGGCACTGTTTCTTTTTGGATTCAGAGATATCATTGGGAACACCATCCTACCTTCGATTACGTCAAATATTCAGGCGTTGTTCTCGAACATCCCTACATCTTAAATGAAAAGATTCAGAAAGAACGGCAACATTTGGAACCGTTCTTTTTCTTTTTAATCAAAGAGAGAAGGGAGAAACATGTATCCAATATTTAAAAACTTTATCTTTGATGCAATTAACAATAGTGGGGTGATTACTGGTAGTATAAAAAGTCTGGCTGAACATGTGTTTTACATTGATAAATGGATTGGAGATGCCTCGGGCCTTGATTTATCTACGGGGTTGACGCAAGTTTTTTATAAGCTGGCGCTGCTGCTATTAGTAATCAAGTTTTCTAAAAGTGGTTTTGAAACCTATATCACTTGGACCGGTGGCGATCCTGATAGTGATCCCATGGCCATGCTGCAACGAATGGTTAAAGCCGTGGTCATGATTGTGGCCTTTCCGATGCTTTATCAGATCTTTGCCCGGGTGTGTACCGGGGTCTTGTATGAAATACTCAATAGCATGAATTCAAAGTTTTTGTATGAAGAAAACTTTGTTAAGAGTCTAATTGAAGCGGGTATGGGGCCTTTTGCGGTGCTCTTTTTCTTTATCGGCGCAATGGTACTCTATTTTCAAATGTTGGCCCGGGGGTTTCAGATGTGGATCATGCAGATCGGTTTTCCGCTGGCCTGTGTGGGACTCATAGAAAGTGATAATGGGGTGTTTGCGCCTTTTATGATGACCTTTTTCAAAGCCGGGGTTACAACCATTGTCCAGCTTTCGCTGTTGTCGTTATCCTATATTTTGATGGCGACCGGTGATTTTTTGATCGGTTTTAGTGCATTGGCTGCGGGGATTACTACACCGGCTCTACTCCAGCAGTTTATGGTTCATGCCGGCAATGCGAATCTATCCGGAAAGGCATTAAGCATTGCCCGGGTAACGGAGGTAGCCGTGCGGTCGGTTAAATAAAGAACAAAGAGATCGAGGGGAAAGGAGTCGTATGGAAACCATTGATTATTTTTCGGATTTAAACAACATCTACAATCTGCTGTTAATACTCATTGATGCCGGTGTTATCTTTCGGGTGGTCTACTGTATCACTCATATGATTCACTCACCGGATGAAAAAGGGGTTTATATTCGACGTATTCGACACGTTTTAATTTTCTGTGTCATTGTCAATACCCTCATCCCATTTCGGGATGTGATTCTGGCTTATATCACATAAAGCTGTTTCCTCGGGAAACAGGGAAAGGAGGAATTTATGGAGTATCACGAGGAACTGTATATTCCAATGGGGATTAAAGCCAACCGCCAGGTGATTGAAGGAATGGAAGTCAGGGAAATATTTTTATTGGGTATGATGGTCTGTATCACCGTCATTCTGTGTGCGCTTTATTTTGTCACCTTTGCCGACCCAGTCGGAACATTTTTCGGTGGTTTGGCGATTATGTTGTCTTCATATCTGGTGCTTAAAAAAAGCGAGAAAGATAATCAGTCTTTTCTGGATATGCTGCAACATATTTTTAGCTATTACCGTGGCCGGAAACACTATGCCTACATCCATCTTAATGAGTGGGAATAGGAGGGCTATATGGCAGCGTTAGGATTTAGTGGCGTTTTGGGTTGCTGGTTCTTGATGGGATCGGTATTAAAAAGGCAGTTTGAAAAGGCGTTTTTATCCACTGCATTCATTGTGGCAACGCCTTTATTATTCTTATTATTGGTGATTGATGATCCGGTGATTATTTTACGCACCGGATTATTTTGTTGTCTGATGTTTTACATCGGATACTTTGATTTTAAAACGAAAACTATTCCCCGATTTGTTCATCCCCTGATTTTATTAGTGGGATGCATCGGAATCAGCGGAGAATGGTTAGTGAAACAGGCAATCCCTGGGGCATTGACCCTAGGTATCCTGATGGCTGTTTCTGGCTGGCTGATTAAACAAATCACCAGACAGGATCAGGCCATTGGCTTAGGGGATGTTAAGCTTGTCACCGTTTGTGGGTTTTATCTGGGCTGGGATGCCGGCGTAACCGGTCTGATGATCGGACTACTCATAAGTATCCTATGGTCCCGGACCAGGCATCTGAAACGCAATGAAGTGTTTGCTTTTGCGCCGTTTCTATGCTCGGGTTTTATGATTGCAGTAATGTTATTAGAAAGGATGGTGTATCTGTGAAAAATGGAGGCAAGATGCTGATTGGTTTTTTTGTGGTCGTCTTTTCGTTGCTGTTGGCTTTTGTGATTGTGCCTATGGGTACGGGCATGATTGGCAATACCACAACGATTGTACGGGTCAAAGAAACCATCCGGGTGGGGGATCAACTCACTGAACGGAATGTTGAGGAAGTGGAGGTTAGCGGATACAATTTACCCGCCAATGCCATCAAAATGAAAAATGAAGTGATTGGTAAGTATTCCACCGCTAAATTGGAATCGGGAGATTATGTACTCCAAAGCAAGCTGGTTAATGACATGATCACCAGTGGAAACTATATGAGTGCCTTGGATGGCGGGAAACAGATTGTGTCAGTGACGATTAAGGACTTTGCCAACGGCATTTCCGGAAAGCTCATGCCCGGGGATATCGTGATGATTTTAAACAATGCCGAAGCAGTGGGTAACCGCAGCACTGTTTATCCGGAACTCCAATATGTGAAGGTACTGGCGGTGACCACTCAGACCGGGGTGGATATGGGTGGAGAAAAATTATCAGATGATACCGAGCTGCCGGCGACGGTGACGCTGCTGGTCAATAAAGCCCAGGCACAGCTACTCACCGGACTTGAAAAGAATGGAAACATCGTCTTTGCCCTGATGTATCGGGGAGATGAGGACACAGCCAACCAGTTTTTACAAAAACAGGAAGAAGTTTTTAAAGCGAGTGGATTTTAATCTGTTTCTTCGGGAAACAGGAAATGAAGGATTGGATTATTCACAGTCTTGTTTCCTCGGGAAACAAAATGATCAGGAAACGGAGGATTTTATGGTGCAAACTCAGGAAACATCAAGTAAATATGTGGGAATGTCTTGTGATTTTCAAAGATTGAGTGAATTTATAAATAATGAACAGATAATTTTTATCGTTTCGAAAGGCGAGTATAACCCAATACTTAAAAAGGAGGTGTCAGCATGGAAATAATCACCGTATGGGGATCTCCGGGTGGAGGGAAAACAACCATCGGTCTGGAGTTGGCCAAGCATATCAGCGAAAAAACGAAGGAAAATGTGGTTCTGATTTTCACAGAGGATCAGGCTAGTCCCTTATCATATCTGTTTCCCAGTCTCAATAAGGAGGGCGGATCCCTGGGGAAGATCATTACCATGGCCGGGTTTGACCAGGAAGAATTGCTAAAAACGTTGGTGAATCATCCCAAGAATAAATACCTGGCCTTTTTGGGATACCGTAGCGAAGATTCCAAACGTAACTATCCGGAAGTGGTGGAACCCCAGGTGATTGACCTGTTTGTCACTCTGGGCCAGAAATTTAAATATGCCATCGTGGATGGACAATCAAACTTTCACAATGATTGGATTACCCAGTATGGCTTACGCTATGGAAACTGTGTGATGGTAGGCGGTGGTGATTTAAAAAGCATTGCCTTCTTTAACGGAACCACCGCCATGCTCCAGGACTTTACCGGGTTTCGGGACAATTCCATCCGGGTGTTAAATAACCCCTGGGACTTTGATTCCTGGCTGTTGGTTGGGGATAAATACGGGGGCATCAGTTACGCCTTTCCCTACAGTATGGATATTCAGATGGCTTATCTGGAGGAAACATCCATCAAGTCGCTCAAACAAACAAAACGGAATCGGGAGTTTGTGGATGAACTCAGCCAGTTAAGTCAGGAGCTGACCCAGGTAGACGAAAAAGCGGTTCAAAAGAATAAGAAAAGAAAATCAATACTTCAGGTAAAACGCCCTAAAAAAGAGCGCATTAAAAAAGAAAAAAAGCCGAAACGAAAGCTTTTTAAAATTCCATTTAGAAAAGCGAAGGAGGAAACCGAATGAACAGTTTATACAAGCGCAATCAGGAATTGCTGGATCTAATCGGGCGAATTCAGCAGTATATCAGCCGAACCAATTCCAAGGCTCTGGGGGATGTGAAAAAAAATGAAGCATTGATTAAGAAAGATATTCGCAAGTATATTGAAGATCATCGGGTGTTAATCGATGGGTACAGCAGTATTGAGCTGCTTAATCGCATCTTTTCAGAAATGGGTGAATATGGGATCTTAACAGCTTACCTGGAAAATGAGAATAAAGAGTTGGAGGAAGTCAACGTCAATAGTTTTGATAGTGTGGTGCTGCATTATAAAAATGGGGATGTAGTCCGTGCCCCGGAAACTTTCCTGTCAGCCGAATCAGCCAAAAACATCATGATCCGATTATTATTTCAGCAATCAGAAAAAACCTTATCCGCTGCAACACCTGTTGTGACTGGGTACTTAAAAAATAATATTCGAATCACCGCAACCTGCCCGCCACTCATTGATGAGGAAAGGGGCGTTCAGGCATCAATCCGTTTTGTCAATCCCAGTAAACTAAGAAGGGATGATTTAATCAGGAAGGAAACCCTCACAGAGGAAATGTTTGATTTTATCAATCTGTGCGCTTCCAGTGGCTTGAGTGGGGTTGTAGCCGGATCGACCAGCTCCGGAAAAACGACAACTTTAGACGGAATTCTCGGAGATGTGGATAAACGAAAGCGGATCGTTACCATTGAAGAAAATGTCAGAGAACTGGATTTAGTAACCCGGGATGAAAATGGGATTATCGATAATAACGTTGTTCACTGGAAAACCCATGGGTCGATTAACTCAAGAGAGTTATTAAAAACAGCGCTAACCTGTGATCCCGATATTATCGTCCCCCAGGAAATGAAAGGGGAAGAAGCTTATGCTGCCCAGGAAGCAGCCCGAACCGGCCATGCGGTCTTGACAACCACCCATGCCAACTCCTGCCGGGCAGCCTATACCCGGATGCTGACGCTCTGTATGTTGGATTCAACCCTTGAAGATAAGGTGCTGTACCGATTGGTATGTGAAGCCTTTACGATTGCGATTTTCTGTAAACGGCTGGATGATTATTCCCGAAAGGTGATGGAGATTACCGAGTGTATTGTTGATGAGCATGGAGATTCAAACTTTCGGACATTGTATGACTATGAGATAGACAGCTCGGAAAAAATTTCAGATACAAAAACAATTATCAAAGGCCATTTTGTCAAGCGCAACAACATGTCAAAAAGCCTGCAACAATGGCTTATTACCAATGGCGTCCCGACTCGTACTCTGGAACGTTTCATTGATGAGTCGTTAAGCGAGGGAGGCAAGGCTTTATGAACGGCATAAGCTTTCTTATATTTACGCTGCTGATTGTGGGCCTGTGCCTGCTATTTAATGTGTCACCCTTTGAGCTGACAAGCCGGCTTATGGATCGGATTGTCAATGATAAGAGCGATATTCAATCGGTGATTAAAAAGACCGTCCGGAAAGACCGTCGAACGCCATTTCAGGGGCTGACCACAACCATCCGGGAAGCCCAGCTGATCTTAAAAACAACCAATCGGGAAAGTGTTTTTACTCTCCTGGTCATGGCAGCGACAATCTTGTTTATTGTGGGCCTGATCCTCGGATTAATGATGGAAAACATCTTACTATCAGCAGTTCTCGGCGTTGGCCTGGCCTTGTTCCCGTTTTGGTACATCAAGCTGGCAGAAATAACTTATCGTAAGGAATTAAACGATGAACTAAATAAAACACTGTCTGTGATCACCACTTCCTACAGTCGATCACGAAATATCGTCAAAGCCATTGAGGAAAACTTGCACCATATCAATCCGCCACTTTTGCCGGTTTTTGAAGCGTTTGTCTTTGATATCAGTTATATCACGGCGGATATTCCGGGTGCATTGTTGGAAATGAGTGAAAAGATCGATAACCTGATTTATAAAGAGTGGTGCCGGGTGGTGATTGCCTGCCAGGACAATCCCAACCTGATTGAAACGCTGCCGGCGATTGTCCGGAAATTTACGGATATCAAAGAAGCCAATGACGACTTTGGAACAGATATGCATGCGCCTTTGAGAATTGTTCTCACCATGGTTTTTATCAACGTTGGTGTACCGGTTCTTTTTTATTTCATCAACAAGACATGGTACCAAGCGCTTACGGATTCATGGGGTGGGAAGATCATTCTGGCTTTTGTTCTGATGGTCATTTTTATCTCTCTCAATGCTGCCATAAAAGATATCAAGCCCATTGAATACAGTCGTTAGGTGAAGGAGGTTAGATAATGAATAATACGGCCTATTTAATCAGTCTTGCAATGCTCTTTGGTTATGGGTTATTCCAGTTAGTCAGTGGCATTTTTGATGTGCCATCCCATCGTGAGATTAAAACAATCATGGCAGTTGGCAAAAAAAAGAAAGAGAGGGTTAATTTTCTGGATGCCTTTGTATTTAAGGTATCCCATTTGATTCTTCCCTATGTACGGATCAATCCTTATAAACGTAAAAAAATGGGCAATGCTCTCAAATCCCTGGGATCATTGGATACACCGGAAATGGTCTATGGACGTGCTTTTGTAGAGTCTTGCATCTACGCTGGCGTTGGTTTAATTCTGGTGTTTGTTCATCCGATTTTTACGTGTGTTTTGGTTTTTTATGCGCTTCAGCGGTTCTCAGTCACAATTGGAAAGATTGATCAGTTGATGCGGAAACGGCGTGAAAAAATCGAATGGGAATTGCCCCGGTTTGTCAATACCGTGCAACAGGAAATAAAAAAGCGACAGGATTTGCTGGCGATTCTCATTGATTACCGTAAAAACTCGGACGGAGAACTGGGCGAAGAAGTGGAAGTGACCATAGCCGATATGAAAACATCGGATTATGAAAATGCCATTTCACGGCTGGATGCCCGGGTGGTCAGTTCTCTTTTGTCGGATGTGACCCAGGGCTTAATTGCTGTGTTGCGGGGGGATGATATCGGGGCCTACTTTGAGCAGCTAGGGATTCAGTTGCGGTCTTTTGAAAAGAACCGGTTGAAAAAGGAAATGAACCGGCGACTGGAAAAAATAAAAAAGTACCCATTTATTTTACTTTTCACATTTCTGCTCATGGTAGTCTATGCCGTTGGTTATGACATCATGACCACACTACCAAGTATTTTTTAGAAAGGAGGGTTCAAGTGAAAGTTGACAAAGGTTCAGCCATACTGGAGTTTTCGATATTCTTCCTGTTGGCAATGTTTGTTTTAACCTTGATTATGGGGATTTTACCGGTATGGACCCAATATCAGAAGCTGAATTACATCGCTCATGAAGTGTTGCGGGACGCGGAGCTGGTAGGTAATACAGGATCAACGGTTATCAATACCTATAAAGATATGCAGGAAATAACTGGACTGAAACCAAAAGAAATCAGTTTTGATGGAACACAGTATATCGGAGGGACGAAAAATGTCCAGATTAATGATCCCATCCAGGTAACGGTGAAGTCAGATTTTGTCTGGTTCAGCAGTTTTATGGGGGATGGATTCAACATCGAATTGGTGGCTCCTGCCAGCGGACGAAGCGGAGTGTACTATAAATGATGGGGTTAGTGAAGCGATTTAAAAAAACAGATGCCGGGATGTCCATTCCCATGGTTGCGGTGCTATTGCTAATTCTGCTGATGTTATTCTGTGCGATGTACGAGTATTTAAGGGTTGTATCCATCGTCATGCAGCTGGACCAGGCGGTGGAGCTGTCAGTTCAGGGTGTTGCCAAGGAAAACTGGGACGAAATCTATCAGGGGATCCGGGAAGGCTATGCTGGAACATACACCAAGGCCGAGTTGGCCGATGACTGGGAAGAAGTGATGAACAGGGAACAGATCCTTGCTCAGATGAAAAAAATGGTCGACTTTAAAGTGGATGGGAATACCTGGGTCAAGGAGGATGATGCCGGTGAAGTGATATTCTCCTTAAAACCAAAGGATACAAAGGTTAAGATCACCAACACACAGCTGGCAGCGGTGGAAGGGGATGCGCTCACCGTGGAAACCACCAATACCATCACCGTGCCCTGGCGGTTTTTGGGGGCGATGTTTAATGCCCCACCGATTGAGGTGGAGCGAATAACCATATCCGGATACACACCGAAGTTTTAGAAGATATAGTGAGGAATAAAATTTAGAAAGGTTGGGAGGGAAACAAATGTGATGAATAATATAACAAATTTAAAGCCGATGGTTCAGATAGAGGTGAATGAGGAACAGCCTTGTTTACTGGCAAAAACCAAACCGCTGGTTGATATTTTAAATGAAATTCAGCCAAATGATTACTGGCATACGGATTATTTTCATGCCCCATTTAATGAAACAGATATGAAACCGATCCTGATTAAAAGTTTGCGCTACTTAGAAAAATTCCAGAAACACTACATACTCCAATGCTACCAGGAAAAAACGAGTGCCCCTTACTATGCAGGGGATATGAAGGGACGCCAGTTTATGATGGCCTGTAAAGCACTCAGAGCCGTTGAATCAGGCAATTATAAAGAAGCTTACCACCATGTGTGGTATTGCATCGATGGTTTTAGTAGTTTAACGAACACCAATCCAATCATCAATTTAAACGAGTATTTAATCTATCGTTCTTTAATCAGTTGTTTTATTCAATCACTGCTGAATCAGGAAAAGGTGATTAAAAAGGAAAAACCAGATAGAAGGAGAAAAACCGTTGGATAGTATGCTGAACATAAAAAGTAAATGGTCGGTACCGGAAAGATAAGCTTGTTTCCTCGGGAAACAAAATAAGAACAGGAAATATGCTTGATAATCAAATATATGAATAAACGGATGAGAACAATTTGAGGATTGTTCTTTTTTTATTTTCAATCACAAGTCATTAAAAGGACGAGTTTTGCAAGGATTAATAAATAATAAAGGAGTCGCGATGATTAAAATTAGAAAGATTTACAGATTCGAAATCGGAGAAAAAGAGCTTTACGATTTTGAACGGTATCTGTGTATCGAAATAGTTTCAAAGGATCCGATAGAGCTTAATGCTTTTATTGAAAAAAACCGATTCTTATGTGGTTATATTGAAATCGACAATGATCCTGAAAACGAAGATGAGCGTGATATATGGTGGGCGACAATTGATTTTAAATACGAACATGGGGAAATGGCACAATTGAAGGAAGATGTTAAAGAGGCCATCAAAGAATGGAATAAGATGAAAAATATTAACAAAGATATGGAAAAACTGTCAGATGACAATCTAAATAATGACGGCATGCAGTTGAAACAACGACTGAATCAATATCAACCGATTCATGAAGACGATTGGGAACCGGAAATGTAATCCTGTTTCCTCGGGAAACAAAATTAAGAACAGGAAAAAGATTAAAAAGGAGCTTATGATTAACCGATTGGAAACAGGGATTGAAAAAAGAAAACAGCCTGCTGGAGAAATGTTTCCGATGGGAAAGAAATTTGTCAGTAAAAAAATAAATTTAAAAATAGTTTAATTAAACCTTGACAAGAAGTTGATTATGGTGTATTCTGATATAATTTTTAGATGATGAAAGAGAGAGGTAAAATGATGAAAACAAATGTAGCAGCTCTAACCACCTGGTTGGCAAAAACAACGTTGAAACAGCGGATCGTTCTTGGTATTGGCGGAGT
>CAZEBY010000054.1:0-17695 GCA_964510565.1 uncultured Lachnospiraceae bacterium
GGGCTTTTTATTGCGATGTTTTTGGTTTGGAAGTGGTGATGGATTTTGGTGAGAACATTACCTTTGATGCCGGGTTTTCGCTTCAGGATAAGGCCCTTTGGGCAAAATTTATTCATCGGGACGAAAAAGACATTGTCTATCGGGGCAACGATATGGAACTTTATTTTGAGGAAGAGAATCTCGATGATTTTTCAGCACATCTAAAAAATTTTCCGGAGATTAAATATTTGCACGATGTGGAGGAAGCCGCCTGGGGTCAGCGGTCGATCCGTTTTTATGACCCGGATTATCACATCATCGAAGTGGGTGAAAGCATGGCCATGGTGTGTCGGCGTTTTTATGACCAGGGGATGACCGAGGCGGCGATTGTTGAGCGGACGATGATGCCGGAAGAAATGGTTAAGCATTTTATAAAATAAAGGCCAAATGAAAAAAGCGCAATCAATTGAATTAAGCGAGTAGGAAAAAAGAAACGAAGCCCTTCAAACGCCAAATTTGAAGGGCTTCGTTTATGTCAGTTTTAAAAATGATACAATAAATCAGTTAATATTGAGAAAAGAAGGTTATAACTATGAGCAGAGATATCACCATCCGTTGGGCAGAGCTAGCCGATGCGCAAGCATTATTAAATATTTATGCGCCCTATGTTAAAGAAACGGCTATTACCTTTGAATATACCGTGCCGACTCTTTTAGAATTTCAGCAGCGCATGCAAAAAACCATGACAAAATATCCCTATCTGGTGGCCGTCAGGGAAGACGAAATCCTCGGCTATGCCTATGCTTCCGAGTTTAAAAACCGGGCGGCCTACGACTGGGCGGTGGAAACCACCATCTATGTTAAACAGCACAGTCGTCAAAGTGGGGTGGGTAAAAAGCTCTATCAGGCGCTTGAGGCAGTTTTAGAAAAGCAGAACATCACGAATCTCTATGCGTGTATCGCCTATCCCAATCCCGGCAGCATCGGCTTTCATGAACACCTGGGCTATCAAACCATTGGTCATTTTTCTAAATGTGGCTACAAGCTGGAAACCTGGTATGACATGATCTGGATGGAGAAGATGATTGCGGCGCATGAACCGCATCCGAAGCCATTGAGGTCGATTAGCGAAGTGGAGTGCCCGGATTTTTTGCCCAAAATTTAAAATGATGTGAATAAATGGTTGTTAAATTGGTATATAACACAGTACGCATTTTTAACAAAAAACCGATGGACAAACCCAGAAAATAGGCATAGACTAAGAATAAAAATAATCAAACAGACTGTTATAATGCAAATTGAATGAATATAAATTAATCTGGAGGCACATAGTGAAAACGATCAACTTGAAACTGATGCTGATTCATCGCGGAACCCGAACCCATTCGATTACCCAAATTGAGCCGATTGGCCATATGTCGCTGGCGGAAATGATGGCCAGTAAAGGGATTGAGGTGGCGGTTTTTTCAGGGGAGCTGTTAAAAGGGCTGGAGTTTTTGGCAGCGACCGGATCGGATGGCAATACAGTGGTCGGTTTATACTGTGACTATGAGAATCAGTCGGCGGTTGAAAGTTTTTCCCGGGAAATTAAAAGGCGTTATGGTGCCACTGTATTGGTAGGCGGGCCCCAGACCGTTGGTTTAGGGGAGGCCTTTTTGCGGGCCAGCCAGGCTGACGCAATTATGCGGGGAGAAGGGGAATATTCACTTTATGAGGCCATCCATGCCCTGCAAAATGAAGCAATCGAAAAGTGGGAGCGTATTCCGGGACTCTGTTCACTTCGAAGTGACGGCAGTTATTATGATAATGGCATTTATCCGGCCATTGAAAATCTCGATGCGCTGCCAATTATTACCGGGACAATTAAATCCGCCCAGCATCAGGGCATTAATCATATGGCAGTCATGTCAGGACGCGGGTGTCCTTTCCACTGCTCTTTTTGTTATGAGGGCGGAAACAGCAAAAATGTAAGACGCCGCAGTGTCGCAAATGTGATGCAGGAAATCCGCTGTCGGCTGAAACAAAACCCTAACGTGAAGTACATCTTCTTCGGCGATGATACCTTCACGCTGGATAAGGAACGGGTACGAAGTTTTTGCGAACAATTAAAAGAGCTGCGGAAGGAACATGATTTTGTCTGGTTTGCCGATGCTCATGTCAATATCGTCATTAAATACCCGGAAATTGTCAAAATGATGGTGGATGCCGGGCTGGTGCGGATGCAGATCGGCATTGAAAGTTGTAATCAGCATATTATTGATATCTATAACAAGAAGATCAAACGGGAAGGCCTCTTTGAGGTCATTGAAATTTGTCAAGCTGCCGGACTACCCCAGCTGGTCGGTAACATCATCATTGGTGGCGCGCTGGAAACCCGGGAAAGCCTGGACTATACCTTTGATACCGTCAATCAGATGATTAAAGCCGGTCGGGGGATGGTGGAGGTGGTCAGCACTTTCTATATGCCGTTCCCGGAAACGGCGATGTCCAAAAATCCCGAAGCTTTTGGCATTTATGTCAGGGATGAAGAGGCCCTGACCTCAGTGGGGGATTTTCCGGTGATTGAAACCGCCACCCTGAGCATTGAAGAAATCTGCGCCGCCCGGAATGAATTTTTCGAGATGAATACCCGGCTGATGCGCAAAATGCTCAGTGATGGTGAAATCCCCGACGAAGTGATTCTAAAAAGCTATGCCCTCAGTGAAAAATATGGCCTCAGTGGAATGTGGCAGGGCCTGGCCTACTCCCGCTACCCTTATTTTGATGCTCAGTACAAGGCTCGGATCCGGGGGGACAAGCTGACGAAAGATTATGACGAGAAGACGGTATTTGCCACCCATCCCCAGCGGATTGCGCTGCTGTCGCTAACCCCCGAGCTGGCGGCCGAGATTCCAGTACTTAACGGGTTTGTCTATTCCCCCTTTGAATTTGAAGTATTAAAATACAGCTCCGGAAAATTATCCTTGCTGGAGATGACAGAAGTACTATTCCCGGCATACCAGCACAGCTTCGAAAATTTTACGGCCTTTAAAGCGCATCTGCTGCAGACGATTAAAAAATTGGAGCAGGTCGGTATGTGTGTGTTGTCAGGGCCATTGACCGCGCCGGCAGCCGATCAGCAGTGGCAGGTTCGGGAAACAACCGGGGAGGACAGCGTGAAAAATAAGTTTATACTTTTTAAATTATCAACAATTGGGATGGAAATTGCCGGCTTCAGCCGAAACGGCGCCTTTCTGGGCATTTATGGTCTGGCCAGCTATCTCGATGCCAATGGCTATGATGCCATTGTCTGTGAATGTCGACCGGATCAGACCATCGATTATCTGAAACGCTACCCGTTTCATGAAATCTGCGGGATCGGCTTCTCGGTGGATTTTGAAAACAAGCACGTGGTTAAAAAAGTCAGTGCGGCGATTACCGAAACCTATCAGCTTCCGGTGCTGATTGGCGGACCGGAAGCAATTTCTCTGGATGAAGACTATCTGCGGCAGTCGCAAGCCACCGCCATTGTCAGAGGCGAAGGCGAACTGGCGATGGTGGCGGTGCTGGAGGCGCTAAAAGCCCAGCAAAGCCTTGATAAGATTCCCGGTATCTTTTATCTTAACGAGAGTGGCGAGGCAATTGATATGGGTGAAGGCCCGGTGGTGGAAAACCTTGATGAGCTGCCTTTCCCGGCCTACGATAAAAGCATTACCCCGATTGACTTTTCCAGTCTCTATCTGATGAGTAGCCGGGGCTGCCCCTACCACTGTGTTTTCTGCCATGAAGGGGCCTTAAAACGGCCGATGCGACAGCGTAGTGTCGACAACGTCATAGCCGAAATGAAATATTTTCTGCAAAAATACCCGGAGCTGAGTTATTTTAAATTCTGTGATGATACCCTGGTCACCAATCCCCAATGGCTGGATGCATTTTGCCGAGAAGCCAAAGCCTTGCAGGCAATCCGGCCCTTCCAGTTCTATTGTGAGGCTGATGTCGTGTCTTTAAGCCGCCGCCCGGAAGTATTAAAGGCGATGGTGGACGCCGGTCTTAACCGGCTGCAAATCGGTATTGAAACGGTGGATAAAGAGATGCTCAAAGTTTACCGCAAAAATATTTCCCCGGAAATGGTCGAAACTGTTGTGAAGGCGGCCTATGATGCCGGGGTGCAACAGGTCTTTGGGGCGCTGCTGGTGGGTGGGCCCTTTGAAAACCGGGAACATATTGAAAAGAACAAGGCCTTTGGGGCGAAGCTCTTGCGATTGGGCCCGGGGATGATGGAAATTGCTCCCAGCATCGTAATGCCTTACCCGATGACCGATATTGGCCTGCATCCCCAAAAATACGGTCTGACGATTTATGACCGGCAGGGACTGGGCAGTATTTCGGATTACCCGCTAATGGACAGTGAAACCATGGATCGTCGCGAGATCATGGGGGCATACCAGGAATATCTCCAGAGTTTTGTCGATGAAGTCAAAATCATGCTGAATGATGGGGAGCTCACACATGAAGATATTTTAAGATGCTACCAAACAGCGCTGGCGGTAAATGGCCCTAAATATTGGATTAATATTATATCGCATCATAAACCGACCTTAACGGCCTACTACACCATGCTGGCCCGGGAGGCTGCCAGTCGGATCGTCGATGTGGATCGTCAGGAACTGCCCTATTGGAGGCCCCAGCGGTTGATTGAAATGTGGCGGGATGTCGATTTCTCCCAGGGCTATCCACTGTTGTGGGGGGAGGCATTGTCACCCTTTGAATATGAAATCATGAAATATGCAACCGGCAAAAGCACCATCGCCACCATGACGGAGCTGCTTTATGAGCGTTTTGGTAAACCATTTGGCGAAGGGATGGATGAATTAATGGAACGGATCATTGAAACCCTGAAAGTTTTTGATAAAAAATACTGGCTTCTTGTTGTTCCGTTCTAGAAAAAGGGTAATAAAATGAAGATACTCTTATGTAATGTGTCAAAGAAATATGAAACCCGGGTTCACGATTATCTGGGGCTCTTTTATCTGGCCGGAGCCCTGGAAGCGGCGGGCTTTGAACCCCTGGTTTTTCATGGAAAACCGGAAGAGTTGTTGGCGCAAGTCAAACAGAACCAACCGGACGCCGTGGGCTTTTCCTGTGATTTTGATAATGTTTCGCTGATTGCTGATTTGTCCCGAAAAATTAAAAACGACTGGGAGATTCCCGTTATCGTCGGCGGCCCCCAGAGTATTGGGCTGGATGGGCAATTTCTTAAAGAAAGCCAGGCCGATTATATTTTAAGCGGTGAGGGTGAAGTGTCGCTGCCGCTGCTTTTAAAGGCGTTGTTAAACGGTGAAGGCGATTTAAATGCGATTAACGGACTGGGGATGATCAGGGACGGGGTTTTTACGGCCACCCCGCCGGAAATCATTGCAGATCTGGATGTCCTCCCATTGCCCGCCTATCACACTTCCCTGCATAAAAATCACGACTACGGCAAGCTGATCTTTACTGGTCGCGGCTGTCCCTATCACTGCGCCTATTGTGCGCCCAGCCCCGGCAAGCAGCAGGTGCGCTTGCGTAGCATCCCGCTGGTACTCGATGAAATCAGACTGAATTTACAGAACAACCCAAATTTGAAATACATTATTATTATGGACGATGCCTTTACCCTCAACCGTGAGCGGATTGAAGAATTCTGCCGGGGGATGAAGGAAATCCGCAAAGACCGCGACCTGGTCTGGTATTGCGAATGCCATGTCGGCCGAATCAAAAACTGGATGGACATTCTGCCAACGATGATCGATGCTGGACTGATCCGACTGCAGATTGGCATTGAGTCGGGAGATCAGCAGGTGGTTGATGCCTATAACAAGCACGTCAAGATTGATGACATCGTTGAATTTGTCACCTACGCCGCAGACTGTGGGCTGACCCAGATTGCCACTAATTTTATTGTCGGCGGGCCAGCGGAAAGCCCGGGGGCAACCGCAACCCTGATAAAAACCCTGATCGATCGGGCTCCGGGTATCATTGATATCATCACTGGCTTTTTAAGAGCGTATCCCGGTACCGAGATCATGGATAATCCGGGGAAGTTTAATTTACTGCTGCACGATCAGTCGGGCCGCTTGTCCGGCGATGATTATCCCTTTGTCACCCCGGTAGGATGCAGCCAGGATCAGATCATGAACATGCGTCAGGAACTCAACAAGGTGATCCGCCAAAGTATGCAGAATAAAATCAAAAATCATGAGTTAAAAAATGAGGTGGTGCAAAAGCAATTTAACGCCGCCCTGAAATATGGCATCCGCAGCCGCTGGTTTGAGGAAATTGCCGCTAATCCCAGAGCTTATGAATACTATTATGTGCTTTATTTAAATGAAGGGCAAGCCTTTGAGAAATCCCTCAATTTTTCTGGCGATTATCCCCAACGCACCTTTGAATTATGGCGCACGATGACCTTTACCGAAGGCTTCCCCAAACTGGACGGGATGGCGCTATCACCGCTGGAGTATGAGCTATTGCTGCGTTGTGCCGGAAAAAGAAGTCTGGACGAGATCGAAATCGAATTATATCAATGTTTCGGTGGCCCATATCACGATCCGGCTGAATTCCATGGAAAATTAGTTGATCTACTGGATCAATTTAATTTTAAATATTGGCTGACACATTTTGTGATCTAGCCAAAATCTTTTTAGGAGGAAGAACATGAGTATTGATGGTGCAAAAGCATTGGCCGCAAAAGTTTTAACTGATGAGGCGTTGGCAAAACAACTTGATGGTGCTAAAACTGAAGCAGAATTTGATGCAGTGGTCGCAAAATTGGGTTACAGCTGTACCGCAGCTGAATTTGATGCTGCTTTTAAAGAAGCACAGGAAAAACAACCAATCAGTGATGATCAACTGGATCAGGCTGCTGGTGGCTTAAGTATTGTTGGCGTAGACTACGCATTCACAGCAACACAAACCGCTCGAGCTTAGTAAAAAGAAGGGGTTCTACCCCTTCGAAGGTTGCCGCTTGGCTACCGCACCGATGTCGGTGCTCGGTTATCTTTTTAGACAATCTTCGAAGGGGGAAGAAAAAGATATGGATATATTGCTTGTCAAATCACACCGCTATGTCAGCGGTTATATTCCCGGCAGTAATCTGGGGATGAATATACTGACCCAACTATTAAGGCAAAAGGGCTATCAGGCCGAGATGTTTCAGGGGTATGCAAAAGAAGCTCTGGATTATGTGGTCGCACTACTGGAAACAGAGGACAAACCCCAAATCATCGGTTTCTACTGTGATTTTAACAATATTCACTGGGTCAAAACTTTTGCTAAGGAAGTCAAAAAGCGCTATCCCGAGGTGATTCTGCTGGCCGGGGGGCCGCAGACAGCCGGGATGGACGCTGAATTTTTAAGGGATACCGCCATCGCAGCAGCCTGTATCGGTGAAGGGGAAGAGACGATTCTGGAGCTGATGGATTATTTTATAGGCAGGAAGGGTTCTCTCGAAGCGATTCAGGGGATTGTGTTTCTTGATGAAACGGGTGCTCTGGTGGAAAATGAGCCGCGAAAGCCGCCGGAAGAACTGGATGCGATTCCCTGGCCCGACATCACCCTGACCAATGATTACAAACATTTCGGCCTGCTGCCGATCTTGACTGGTCGGGGCTGTCCGTTTGGTTGTACCTTCTGCTATGAAGGGGCCAATGCCAAACGGGTTCGCCGGCACTCTGTGCCATCCTTGATGGATGAAATCAGAGCCAACTTCAAACGCAACCCGGCCATTAATTATATTAACTTTCTCGATGATACCTTTACCCTTGATCATAAGCGGGTCGATCAGATTTGTAAAGAAATAACCCAAATCCGAACAGACTATGATTTTGTCTGGTTTGCCAGCGCTCATATTTCGACCATTGATAAGCATCGCGAGATGGCTAAGCATCTGGCCGATGCCGGTCTTGTCAAAATCTTTTTTGGGCTGGAATCCGGCAGTGACCAGGTGTTAAAAAGCTATAATAAAAAAATCACCCGAAAAATGGCGGTGGATGTCATCAACCATTGTGTTGACTCGGGGATTCACGGGATCTCCGGCAATATTATTATTGGCGGGCCCCATGAAACCCGGGAGACCATTGCAGAATCCGAAGATTTGATTATGGAACTGCTCGATAATGCCCCGGGTCAGTTTGAAACGGCCTATTTTTCATTTCTGCCCTATCCCAAAACGCCAATTACCCTTAATCCCGAAAAATTCGGGATGGCCATCTATGAAGAGTTGATTGATTGCTGTAATGAGGATATTCCCCTGTCCCGCACCGAAACACTGGATTTTACCGATCTGACAAACATTCGCCTGCAGGCCAACAAGCGGCTGCAGAATGAAATGCGAAAAATTTACTTTGACGGCAAAATACCCGAAGCGGTAATTCTCGATTCGTATCGACTCGGTCGACAATATGGCGTTTTTACCCGCTGGAATGATTATGTCTATAAAAACATTCCGATTGATGACGCCTACTGGAAAATGCGGGCTTCGGAGGAGTACCTTCTTCATGCTCAATTGGGAAAAAACGTTGAAGAGGCCATCGTTCACCGTACCTTTGAGTTATGGCTTTACACCGATGTCAGCGGCGAAAAGCCGCAGATATTTAATCAGGTGCTCGATGAAATCGACTATACTCTACTGAAACTATGCAATGGCAAGCAGCCAAAAAAAGAAGTGCTGCGGCAGGGCAGAATGAAGCTTGATCCCCAGCAAAAAAATGCTGATTTCTACAATCAGGCAGAACGATCCCTGAATAAAATGGAGGGCCATAAGTGGATTTTATACCGGAAACCATAAGCAGCGAACCCGAAGTTTTACTCATTTATACCCAACGGATGATCCGGGGACGAACCTTTGAAATGATTGAAAATCTGGGGATTTTAACCCTGGCGGCCCAGCTCAATGCCAATGGTTTTAAGGCCAAAGCCTACACCGGCATTACTACTGATGTGGTAAAAACCATTAAAAATTTGAAAGACCGCCTCTTTGCGGTCTGTTTTTACTGTGATTTTGACAATCGTTCAGCAGTGGCGGCGATTTGCAGTGAGCTAAAAAAGCAGCATGATTTTTATGTGGTGGTGGGCGGTCCTCAAACCCTGCATATGACGAAAAAAGATCTAAAAACATATCAGGCCGATGCGATTATTAAGGGCGAAGGCGAAGAAACCCTCTTGGCCTGGCTAAGTGCCAGGGTTCGGGGTGAAGAGGTGCTTGTTCCGGGCGAACTTCGGCTCGATCAAAACGCCGATTACGTTTATCTGGAGGATTTCGCCAGATACGAATGGCCCCGCAACGAAGATGTCCTTGAGTATAAGGAGCGGCCGCTGTTGTCGGTCATTACGGCAAGAGGTTGTCCCTATCGCTGTGCCTTTTGTTTTGAGGGCGGAAATTCGAAAAACCTGAGGCTGCGTCGGGCCGAAGATGTCCTGGCTGAAATTGAAGAACGACTAAAAAGAAGCACCCGCCCCCGCTACCTGTTTTTTTGTGACGATACCTTTACCACCCATCCGGTCAGATTGAAGCAGATCTTAGCTGGCTTGAAAGCGCTTAGGGAAAAATATGATTTTGTCTGGTTTTGTGAAGGCCATCCCGGTTTTCTAATCAAACACCCCGAGCTGATCCGGGAAATGATTGACAGCGGCATGGTGCGGATGCAGATCGGAATGGAATCCGGGGTGGCTGATGTGCTCAAAGCCTATGGTAAGCAGGCCAGTCCCGCTGATATCAAAAAGGTGGTTGAGCGTTGCTACGCCGAGGGCTTACCCCAACTAACCGGGAACTATATTATTGGTGGGGCCTTTGAAAGTCCTGCTACCCTGGCTGAGACCACAAAGACAGTACTGGAGCTGCTGGAGCTGGCACCGGGGATGCTCGACATCTCAACTACTTTTATCATGCCGCTGCCCGGTACCGAAATTTATCAGCATCCCGAAAAATTTGGAATCACGCTGGAAGACCGGGAATGTCTGACCAACCTCGAGGATTTTCCGGTCAACCATACCGAGGCGCTGTCATTGCCGGAAATCTGCATGGCGCGTTCGCGATTTATTACGGCGGTTTCAAATAAAATGAAACAGCAGTTTAAACAGGGTTTGATTCCTAAAGCACGAATTCACACTGACTTTAAGCTAGCCTTTAACTATGGTATTGCCGCTGGTTACCTTAAATTTATCTATGCCAAAGACCCGATCATGGTAGCTTATTATCAAAAACTGCTGGAATATCAAGGTCAGTTGAAGGAATGGCATGAACTGAGTGAGCCGGAGAAAAATAACGCAGTGATCCAGATGATTCCGGATTTTTCGCTGCTGGATATCAATGGTTTCAGTCCGGTCGAACTTGACATTTTGGCCGGAGCCGGCCGCTTTACCATTGGGGAAACGGCAGCCAGGCTGAACTGTGCCCCGGCGGATCTGAACATACCGCTAAAAAGCCTGAGTGACCGCTATCTGATTTTATTTTCAGCGTTTATTTAGACAATGAATTATTCCAACGTAAGGAGAAGGTTATGAAAAAAAACCTTAGGGTATTATCGATACTAGCTATAATAGTCAGCGGCGGATTGCTTTGCTTTGGCTGCGCAACAGATACCACCAAAACCAGTACACTGTCAATCGATGTGGTATATCCATTCTCGGAAGGTTATAGCCAATCCTTCAAAAATGGCATTGAACTGGCCGCCCAGGAGATCAACGATCAGGGCGGAATTCTTAATCAGGCCATTGAAGTAAACTACAATGATGATGGGAACAACACCAATACGGCAGTAGAGGTAGCCACCCGAATCGCCGAAAATCCGGGTTTCCCGATTGTTATTGGCCATCGCAGTACCGACGATGTGCTAAAGGTGGGGAGCATTTATCACCAGAACAACAAACTGCTCTTTGCCCCGATTATTGCCAGTTCGAAACTGAATTTAGCCCAAAATCCGGGGGCCTATCTTTGTGCGCCGTCCGACGATGCCATGGCCAGTGAGCTGGTTAACAGCATCGCGGCTCAGGGAATCAGCCGGATTGCGGTCGTTCATAGCGCGGGCAATACCTATGGCAAAGACTTTATTCAAAAGGTAGAAGAACATGCCAATGCGATGGGCATCGAAATTGTCGATGCGGTTTCGTATCTGCCAAATCTCGATTATTTCCGCTATTATGTTAAAAAATGGGACAGTATGGGGGCTCAGGCGATTGTTAGTGCCTGTGTCGGCAATGACATCACAGCGCTTTATGAGTACCTGGAGAAAACCGGCAATACCCGGCCAGTCTTTGCCAGTTATGACATTGAGATTCAAGCGTATACCATTCCCCAAAGCATGAAAAACCTGATCCAGGTAACCAGTTACTTTAACAATACCGCCACCGCTGGTGCCGAGGCCGCCTTTATTCAGGCCTATCAGCAGGCGTATGGTTTGACACCGGATCTGCCGGCCGCCCAGGCCTACATGGCCATGCATCTGGCGGCCGATGCGGCCAACCAGGCCCAAAGTCTGGAAACGGAGGCCATAAAAAAAGTATTGGCCGAAAACAGTTTTGAGACCGTCTATGGCCGCTTAAGCTTTGATAAACGGTTAATCAGTGGGATACCGGTATTTCAGAAGATCTATTTAAATGATCAATTAGTGCCTCATAATAATATGACAGGGGGAGGTAACAGCGGTGAATAAATCGATATTTCGGAATAAGGAGGATAAAGGCACACCCAAAAGTGAACATGCGGCCCTGATGACTGTCATCGGTCCGGGAAATCTGCTGATTTTACTGGGCATTATTATTTTTCTGGTGGGGGTGATGATCTATGCCGTGACCGTTCCCATTAATATTACCACCACCACCGATGCGGTGGTGGCCTATGGCGAGGGAACGGTGGATGTGGTGGTTGAAAACGAAGGGATTCTTTCGCAACTGGCCGTCTCAAATGGCGATTATGTCACCAGGGGGGATTTGCTGGGGGTATTGACCACCGAAGCAACGGCAACTTGGGTCAATAATGGCGCCGTCTTGACTGATCAGCAAAAAAGTCTGGTGAAACGGCAAACCATGATTGTGGCCATGGAAAGTGGTGTGATCGCCGATCTGAATTTTCAGGATGGGGCATATATTCCCAAAAACTCGACTCTGGGCAAAATTGTCAAACGGGAAAATGAAGACACCACGGTGGTGGTTCAGGCGTATTCCAGCTATGAAGGGGCGGTTAACGTCAAGCAGGGGGATAAAGTTTTTATCAATCTGGAATCGGTCAACAGTGATCAGTATGGCTATTTAAGAGGGATTGTCCGTAGCGTTACGCTCAGCGGCTTGTCCCAGGATCAGGAAAATCCGATCGAAATGCTGATTATTATCGATCCCAAGGTGGACGATCAGGGAAATTACATCTGGACCAAAGAAAACAATGGCTTTAACGGTGAAATTACTGCCGGAACCTCCGGCACGGCGACGATTTTCACCGATAAGCTTTACCTCATTGATCTGATTATTTCCTAGAAAGGCGGCCAACTCATGACGAAATCAGAAACCGAAAAAAGTCGGGATGAGCACGAAAAGCGGTCTAAGATAGCCAAGGTTCCGGTGGTATTGCAAATGGAAGCGGTGGAATGTGGGGTCGCTTCACTATCGATGATTTTGGCTTATTATGGCCGCTACGAAACCCTGGAAACGCTGCGGATCGATTGTGGCGTATCCCGGGATGGTGTCAAGGCCGGGAATATTGCCAGAACGGCCCGGCTTTATGGTCTGGAGTCCCAGGGCTTTGTCTGCACCGTTGATAAGTTAAAAGAAATGGTAATGCCCGTGATCATTCACTGGGATTTTAGTCACTTTGTCGTGCTGGAAGGGTTTAAGAACGACAAGGTTTATCTGTGCGACCCGGCTTCGGGTCAACGGGTGATCACCACCGAGGAACTGGGGCAGATGTTTACCGGAGTGGTCATTGAATCCCGCCCGGGACCGGATTTCACGCCGGCCGGAGAAAAACCGAATGTTTGGAAGGCGCTCTATAAACGGCTGTCCCAAACCGGCGTTTCGCCGCTTTTCTATGCTCTGGTTTTAGGGGTGCTGCTGGTCATTCCCGGTCTGATCATCGCCAATTATGCTAAAATATTTGTCGATTATTTCCTGAATAATACCGAAAAGTTTGATATTCTGATCTTTATTTTTATCCTCTTAAACACCGTGGTGCTCCAGGCGATCCTCAACTGGCTGAAGGAAAATGCGCTGGTACGGATGGAGAATTACATTGCCATTGACAGTGCTGGTGCCTATTTGCGTCACGTGTTGCGGTTGCCGGTGGAGTTTTTTAATCAGCGCCAATCCGGGGATATCAACAGCCGGATGCAAAGCATCAATACGGTGGCCACCGCCTTATCAAGTAATCTGGCCCGGATTCTGGTCAATCTGGTCACGGCCTTTTTATACCTGATTCTGCTGTTTCAATATAATGTCATCTTGACCCTGATCGGGATTGTCATCACCGCGATCAATATTTTTCTGCTGCAGTACACCGCCAAGAAAAATGCCGATAACAACCGGGTGCTGCTGCAGTATCAGGGGAAATCAATTGGCTGGATCATGGTTAATCTAAAATCCATCGAAACCATTAAATCGATTGGGGAAGAAGACAATTTCTTTACCCGGATCGCCGGACTCAGTGCCGAAACCCTGGCGGTGGAACAGAAAATGGGTCGGATGGAAGCAATTATTTCAGTGCTGCCGACCCTGATGACCAGTGTTTTAACGGCTCTGATCTTTACCATCGGCAGTGAGTATGTCTTAATGGGGGCGATGACCATCGGTACTTTTGTGGCCTTTAACACCCTGATGACCGGTTTTACCCAGCCAATGAGCGAGCTGGTCAGCACCAGCGCCGCCCTGCAGGGGATGATCGCCGATATTGCACGCCTCGATGATGTTGAAAAATATCCGGAAGATGTCGCCCTGGAAGCCGAAAAGCTTTCATTGGAGGGGTTTGACTGCGATCAATTGGAAGGTGAGATTGAGATCCGGGATCTGACCTTTGGTTATAACCGCTTATCGGCTCCGATTATTCAGGGCTTGAACCTGAACCTCCGGGTGGGTGGTTCAATTGCCCTGGTGGGTTCGTCGGGTAGTGGTAAATCGACCATTGCCAAAATGATAACCACCCTTTATCAGCCTTGGAGCGGTGAGATTCGCATCGATGGCATTGATATTAAAGCGATTCCAGCTGAGCTGCGGGTCAATACGATGAGCTCGGTGGATCAGGAAATCGTCATGTATTCAGCCTCAGTGCTGGATAATATTACCATGTGGGATGAGACCATTGCCGTTGAAGATGTCATCCAGGCCACCAAAGATGCCTGCATTTATGAGGATATTCTGGCCCTGCCCAATGCCTTTGACCACATCTTAACCGAAGGCGGTAAAAATTTAAGCGGTGGCCAGCGGCAGCGCCTGGAAATCGCCCGGGCACTGTGCAAAAACCCGAAAATTCTGATTATGGATGAGGCCACCAGTGCCTTGGATACCGCCACCGAAGCTGCGGTTAGTGAAAACATCCGGCGTCGGGGCATCAGCACCATTCTGGTTGCCCATCGGTTGTCGACAATTCGGGATTGTGACGAGATTATCGTGTTAAGCGGTGGCGCCGTGGTTGAACGGGGCACCCATAAAGATTTAATGGCTTTAGGCGGCGAATATGCAAGTCTGATCAGAACTGAGGGATAAGATGGCAAAAAAATTAGAAGAAATCCGACAGCTCAATAAAAAATACGATAACAGTGCCAAAAAAGCCTTCGACAGTGTGTTGTCGCCTAAAAAATCGGCCGCCCAGGATGACAATCCCCTGATTGCCGCTGTGGCCAGAGTCGCCGAGGCGATGGGTATTGACGTTAAAATACCCCCGCTTAGAAAGCTTAGTGGCGGTGATCCCTTTAAATTGATTGCCGATGAATCGGGTTTTCGCTTTCGGCAGGTGGAACTTAAAGCCAATTGGTATCAGCGCGATAACGGCCCGATGCTGGCTTTTACAAAAGACGGGGAGCCGGTCGCTCTGATTCCCAAATCGCCTTCCCGCTATTGGTGCTGGCGGGGTGATGGGGGATCTCAGGAAGTGGATGCCCAGTCGGAATTCGACCGGGCCTATGTCTTTTACCCACCCCTGCCCAAGGAACCCGTTTCTTTCTTGGAAATGGTGAAGCTGGGCTTAAAGCTGTTCCGGCGGCGGGATCTGGTCTTAACGCTGGTGCTGGCGCTGGCGGCGGCGCTGCTCTCGCTTCTGCCGGCGATGGCGATGCAGGAGACCTTCAACGTCTGGATTCCTCAGAATCAGTCGGTGACAATTTTAGTCGTTGGTTTTATTCTGGTGGCAGTGGCCATCAGTAGGGGTTTGTTTGCAATGGTGCAAAATATCTGTGTGCTTCGCATTCAGGGAAAATTGTCAATTTTGCAGAATTCCCTGCTGGATAAACTGTTATCGCTACCGGCCTCATTTTTTAAACAGTATTCATCGGGGGCGTTGGCGATGCGGGCCACTGGCTTTGCAATGATCCAGAAAATTTTATCGGTGAATGTTATCACAATGATTATCACCAGCTCATTTTCATTGGTTAACGGATTGTATATTTTCACCATCAACACCACTATTGGTTTTCTCGCTATGGCTTTAACGGCGGTCAGTGTGGCCATCACCCTGGTTATCGGAAAAGCGCAAATGAAATGTCAACGGATCTCGCTGGAAATGTCCAATGATATTTCGGGGATGGTGTTTGAGCTGATCACCTCGGTTTCCCGGTTACGGGTGGCTGGCGCCGAAAGCCGTTCTTATCTGAAATGGGTCCGGGAATATGCCAAACAACGGAAGGTGGAGTATAAGCGTGGGCAGCTGATGGCACTGCTGAGGCTGATGACCATTGCCCTGCCGACCCTGTCGATGTGCGTAATCTATTATTATGTCAGTGTCAACAGTATTTCTTCCGGGGGCTTTGTAGCCATCAATTCGGCCTTTGTCGTTTTTATCTCGTCGCTACTCGGGCTGGTGCAAACCCTGATTTCCATCAACAGCGTGGTGCCCCAGTATGAAAATACCAAACCGATCATTGACGGCGTGCCTGAAGTTGATTGCTTTAAAACCACCCCCGGAAAAATTCAGGGGGAGATCGAAATCAAGCACCTGTACTTTTCCTATTATCAGGGTGGGGCCACGATTCTGGATAACATTTTTCTCCATATCAAACATGGTGAATATGTGGCCATTGTCGGGGCTTCCGGCAGCGGCAAGTCAACACTGTTGCGGCTGCTTTTGGGCTTTGAAAAACCCACCAGCGGCAGTATTTACTGTGGCGGCTTTGATCTGGAAAGTGTCGATATTCGGGAAATCAGAAAGCAAATGGGGGTGGTTCTCCAGGACAGCCAACTGATCCCCGGGGATATTTTATCCAATATTGCCGGTTCAAAAAAGGAATGTTCAGAAGATGAAGTCTGGGAACTGCTTAAAAAAGTCGGCATGGATGAAGAAATTCGGGAAATGCCGATGGGACTGAAGACCATGGTGGCTGAGGGTGCCGGTACCCTGTCGGGAGGCCAGCGGCAGAAGCTGCTGATTGCCAGAGCGATTGCTGCCAATCCGGCGATACTCTTTTTTGATGAAGCCACCAGTGCCCTGGATAACCGCTCCCAGAAGATTGTTTCCGAAAGTTTGAAAAATCTCGACGCCACCCGGATTGTGATTGCCCATCGGCTTAGCACGATTATGGATTGCGACCGGATTCTGGTGCTGGAAAAGGGCAGCATTGTTGAAGCCGGCACCTATGATGAACTGATGAAAAAAGAAGCCTATTTTTATAAGTATGCCAAGCGGCAGCTGATCTAAGAACACAAAAAACCAGAAGAATGCTTGCCAGACGGCAGTGTTACTCTTCTGGTTTTATCAAGTTAGGAGATAAGAAAGATGCAGGGTTTAGTATTTAATAAAGCTGGTTCCGGGAACACCACAGATGGCGCATTTATCGGGCACTGCTTTTTCAATGTTGCCGCAAACCGGACACAGATAATAGAAGATTTCTTCGCTTTCGTCGAGATTGTCTAAGGCTTCCTGATATAATTTAGCATGGACTTCTTCGGCTTTCATCGCAAAGGTAATCGTGCGGATGGCGTCCTGATTGCCTTCAGCTTCGGCATCTTTTAAGAAGTCTGGATACATTTCAGTGAATTCATGGGTTTCGCCGGCGACTGCATCTTTCAGGTTTTCAGCAGTGGTATGAATTTTTCCGGCCACTTCAAAGTGTTTCAGGGCATGCAGGGTTTCGGCATCGGCAGCCGCTTTGAAAAGCTTGGATGCATTGATTTTGCCATCAGCTTCAGCCTGTTTTGAATAGGCGGTATATTTTCGGTTGGCCTGTGATTCTCCGGCAAATGCCGCCATAAGATTGTTAAGTGTTTTTGATTCTGACATGTGATTTCCTCCATAAAATTAATATTTAGATTAAATTACTTACTTAATAGTAATGATTATAAACAAGATAACATAGAGAAAAGATCCTGTCAATCAAATATGCAAAAAAGAGTACAAAAAATACCGAAGCGATGGTCGGGATATCGCGATTGAATTTATAAAAACGGTGATTGGATTTGAAAGACTCGGGTATTAAACTAAAAATAGCAGATAAATTTAGAAAGGAAGTACAGTTATGGGATTTTTTTCATGGATCATTCTGGGCGGGTTAGCCGGTTGGCTGGCCAG
>CAZEBY010000055.1:0-17636 GCA_964510565.1 uncultured Lachnospiraceae bacterium
TTTCAAAAGGTTATGATATTATTCTGATTGCTAAGGAATCCATTAAAGAAGTGCCATATAGTAGTTTGGAAAAATCGTTGAAACATTTGTTTTATAAGAAGAATCTCATGAGGCCATAGGATGATCAAGAAATTCCTGGTTTTAATGGTCAGAGGTTATCAGAAATTTATTTCGCCTCTGTTAGGAAATAATTGCCGTTTCAGTCCCACCTGTTCAGAATATTTTATTATGGCCGTTGAAAAATATGGTGCCATAAAAGGAAGCTATTTGGGTGGAAAACGTATTCTGAAATGCCATCCTTTTAATCCCGGGGGATATGATCCCCTTCCTTAAAGACATTTTAGGGAGAAAAACTTAAGGAGTTAATGAATGGAGTTTTTATACCAGATCTTTGGTTGGATGTTATACCAGATTTATGGAATAATCCATAATTATGGATTATCAATCATCATTTTTACAATATTTATGAAGGTGTTATTACTGCCTCTTAATATTAAACAAACCAAGTCCATGAAGGATATGCAACGCCTTCAGCCGGAATTACAAAAGCTTAACAAAAAGTACAAGAACAATAAAGAAAAATTAAATGAAGAGACCTTAAAACTCTATAAAACATTTAAGGTTAATCCGGCCGGTGGCTGCTTGCCAATCTTGTTGCAGTTTCCCATCTTAATTGGGCTTTATCAAACCTTGCTCCATCCAGATAAATGGGTGTTTCCTGAGGAGGTTTATAAAGCATTGCTGCTTAATGATGGATTTTCTTTTTTATGGATAAATAATTTAAGTGTCCCGGATCCGATTTATGTTTTGCCGATCTTAGCGGCTTTATTTACTTTTATCACTCAGAAATTTACAATGGCAGCACAACCGGCTACTAATCCAGATGATCCCAATGCCAAAACTCAGAAAATCATGCTTTATGCGATGCCGATTATGATTGGGTATATCTCAATTTCGATGCCGGCAGGGGTGGCACTTTATTGGGTCGTCCAGAATATCTTTACCTTTGTGCAACAGTTCATTATGATGCGAATTCCGGAACCGGATTATACCATTGAAGAAGCGGAACGTCGGGTTCGTGAAGCGGAAGAAGAAAGAAAGGCGGAATTGGCCGCCAGACGGGCTGCAGCCAATCCCAATGCCCCTAAAGGAAGTAAAAATGATCAGAACAATGAGCCGAAAAAACCTTTAACACGGCCGGCTTCCCATAAAAAAATACACAGTTCAAAATCCTATCAGGCACCTGTTGAACAACGAAAAAAACCATCAGTTGAAATTCCCGAGCGCGATCCAGCGCAGGAAGAAGCCTATCAAAAAGCCAAGGAACGTTATGATAACAAGTAAAAATGATGACTGAAAGCTAAGGAGAGGGAAAATGAATAAGACAGTAACGGGTACTGGTAAAACCGTAGAAGATGCTATTAACCATGCGTTACAACAACTTGGTGTGACGAAAGAGCAAGTTGAAACAAATGTATTGCAATTACCGGACAGTGGGTTAATGAAGATTTTTGGAAAAAAAGAAGCTATTGTTGAGGTCTCACTGATCAATAATCCTGAACAGCGGGCCCTTGAGTTTCTAAATGAAGTCCTCGATGCCATGAAAATTAATTGTAAAATTCATACCCGCCTTGAGGATAAAGTATTATTCATTGATCTGGAAGGTCAGGACATGGGGGTCTTAATCGGACGTCGTGGTCAAACTCTGGATTCTCTTCAATATTTAGTCAGTTTAGTTATCAATCGACAGCATGAAGAATACGTACGGGTTATTCTGGACACTGAAAATTACCGGGCGAAGCGAGAAAAAACCCTGGAAGACCTGGGTGAAAAAATGGCCAATAAAGCAGTCTATTATCGGAAAAAGATGTTGCTCGAACCCATGAATCCTTCAGAACGACGGGTCATCCACGCTAAACTTCAGAATCACGAAAAGGTTTTTACATTCAGTGAAGGCGAAGAACCATATCGCCGGGTTGTCATTCAATTAAAAGATAAGAATTAAAAAGAAGCGGCACTTTGCAAATTAGCTTAAGCGTTAATTGTAAAGTGCTTTTTTAATGGGCGATACTTGTCAATAACATAGTTTTATTATATTATAAGAGATTAGGAAACGATTATTGAGACAGGAGAAAAAATTGGAAGTCTTATTACAAAATGAAGATACCATTATTGCGGTAGCCACGGGTATGGGTGGCGCCGGAATTGGGATCATCCGTATCAGCGGGCCGAAAGCCGTAGAAATCGGAAACAAACTGTTTGTCAATCCGCGGGGAAAAACTTTACTGGCGGCCAGAAGTCATGAATTGATTTACGGACGAATTGTCGATGCGATGGCTAAAAAAGATATTGATGAGGTCCTCATTTCTAAAATGCTGACACCCCATTCCTATACTGCGGAAGATGTGGTTGAGATCAATTGTCATGGGGGGATTGTCCCCATGCGTAAAATATTAAAACTGGTTATTGATTCAGGTGCCCGGTTAGCCGAACCGGGAGAATTTACTAAGCGGGCTTTCTTAAATGGCCGCCTGGACCTAACCCAGGCCGAAGCCGTCATTGATGTCATTAATGCTAAAACCGAGAAGAGTTTGGAGTATTCGGTGGCCCAACTGGAAGGACGTTTGTCTCAGAAGTTGGAAGTGCTCGATGGGATTCTGATTGAAATTCTATCCCATATGGAAGTGAATATTGACTATCCCGAATATGATATTGAAGAGATTTCTTATGATTTTGTACATAAACAGATCATTACGCTATTAAAAAAGATTAATGAAATTCTGGCAGTGGCAGAAACCGGGAAGATTTACCGGGAAGGAATCACCACAGCGATTCTGGGAGAGCCTAATGTCGGGAAATCATCTTTACTGAATACCCTGTTAATGGAAAACAAGGCGATCGTCACCGATATTCCCGGTACCACCCGGGATACGATTGAAGAATACCTCAATATTGAGGGGATTCCCTTTAAAATTATTGATACCGCCGGAATCAGAGAAACCGATAATCTGGTCGAGAAAATTGGCGTTGAAAAATCAAAGGCGCTTTTAAATCAGACCAATTTGGTTATCTTTATGCGAGATATCTCAAAAGAAATGTCTGATGGTGAAAAAGAACTAATCGAAATTCTTAAAAATCGAAGAACCATCTATATTGCAAATAAAACCGACACCATTTCGGAAGTAGATCGAGAAATACCACCGCCTTGGATTCCGATGTCCCTGTTAGAAGAAGAAGGAATTGAAAAATTAAAACAAAAAATGCTGGAAATGGTTTTTGAAGGAACCGTTAATCAGGATGCCGACTATCTAATCACCAATACCCGGCATATCGAGTTACTTAAAATAACGAAAACCAGTCTGGAAAACGCCATTAAAACCATGACCAGTGAAATGCCCCTGGAACTGGTCAGTATTGATGTGATGGAAGCGCTGGAAGCCCTGCGGGGCATTACCGGCAAAGCGGTGGGGATGGATATTATTGATCAGATTTTTAAAAATTTTTGCATTGGAAAGTAGAGGAGAGAGAATGACATACGCAGGAGGAGATTACGACATCATCGTCATTGGTGCCGGTCACGCCGGTTCTGAAGCAGCGCTAGCCAGCGCCCGAATGGGAATGAAGACCCTATTACTGACGATTAACCTGGATTCAGTAGCGATGATGCCCTGTAACCCATCAATCGGCGGGACGGGAAAAGGGCATCTGGTTAGAGAAATCGATGCCCTGGGTGGTGAGATGGCAAAAAACATTGATGCGACGATGATCCAGTGCAAGATGTTAAATACTGCTAAAGGTCCGGCGGTTCATTCACTGCGGGCACAGGCCGACAAAAAAGCCTATCAGTTTCGGATGAAGGAAGTGATTGAGAACCAGGAGAACCTGTTGTTAAAACAACAGGAGGCGACGGAAATTATTGTTAAAGATGGTAAGATTACCGGGGTGATGGTTAATACCGGGGCAATTTACAGTTGTAAAGCTGCCATTATCTGCAGCGGCACTTATTTAAAGGGGCGGATTATTATTGGTGATGTTCAATATGATGGGGGACCCAATGGTTTATTTCCAGCCATGTATTTATCTGATAGCCTGGAGCAAAATGGTATCGAGCTGCAGCGTTTTAAAACCGGAACTCCGGCCCGGGTGGATGCCAAAACCCTGGATTATTCAAAAATGATTATTCAGGAAGGCGACGAACAAATCGTTCCTTTTTCTTTTGAAACCGACCTGATCGAAATCGATCAGGTACCCTGTTATCTGACCTATACCAATCCCCATACTCATGCGATTATCAACGCCAACATTGAGCGTTCACCACTCTATACCGGCGAAGTGGTGGGGATCGGCCCCCGTTACTGCCCTTCCATTGAAACCAAAGTGATGCGTTTTCATGATAAGGAGCGACATCAGATTTTTATGGAACCGGAAGGTCTGAACACCAATGAAATTTATGTTCAAGGAATGTCCTCCTGTCTGCCGGAGGATGTCCAAATTGACTTATACCGAACCGTACCGGGAATGGAAAAAGTCGAATTTATGCGCTCAGCCTATGCCATTGAATATGACTGTATTCATCCAACCCGGTTAAAAGCCTCCTTAGAGTCTAAGACAGTAGCGGGATTATTTTTTGCCGGACAGATTAATGGCACCTCCGGATACGAAGAAGCCGGGGCCCAGGGCCTGATTGCCGGGATCAATGCCTGCCTTTATTTACGAGGTGAACAACCAGTGATTATCGATCGATCTGAAGGTTATATTGGGGTACTGATTGATGATATTATTACCAAGGGGATTGATGAACCCTATCGGATGATGACATCCCGGGCTGAATACCGGTTGTTATTGCGACAGGATAATGCCGATCTGCGGTTAACCGAGATCGGCTATCGGGTCGGACTGATTAATGAAGCCCGTTATCAGAAATTTCTAAATAAAAAAGAGCAGATCACTCAGGAGATTAGTCGTCTAAAACAGGTGATTGTCAAACCTAATTCAGAAAATAATGAAATTCTCAAAACGTTTGGTAGCTCAGAGATCCAACATGGCATATCGATTGGTGAACTGATCAAACGGCCGGAGGTTAAATATCAGCAAACCGCGATCTTTGATCCCGAGCGACCTGGGCTGCATTGGAGTGTGGTCGAACAGGTTGAAGTCCAGATCAAATATGAAGGCTATATTAAAAAGCAGCTGCAACAGGTGGAACAATTTAAAAAATTAGAACACAAGCTGATTCCCCAGGAACTTGATTACGGCAAAATCGGCGGACTGCGAATTGAAGCCGCAGAAAAGCTCCAGGAAATCAAACCCTTGTCGATTGGACAGGCATCTCGGATATCCGGGGTTTCACCGGCGGACATCTCGGTTCTGCTGATTGTTCTGGAACAGCGTCGAAGAAGTACTGATAAGGTTGGTGCAAATCATGAATAATCGCATTGAAAAATTAATTAAGCGCGGCAATGAAGTGGGAATCGCGATCAATATAGCACAGGCAGAAAAATTGATCGGTTATATGGATCGACTGCTCGAAAAAAATAAATATATCAATTTAACTCGGATTACCGATGAGGATGAATTTATAAACTTGCATCTCTTGGATTCACTGACGTTGCTAAAATTAATCAAAAACCCTCAGGCCAGCATTCTGGACGTCGGTACTGGTGGTGGTTTTCCAGGGATTCCCCTAGCAATTATGCTGGAAGATGCACAGATCACCTTAATGGATTCGACAAATAAGAAACTCAATGTGGTGCAGGCAATGGCACAGGATTTGGGGATCACGAATATTAAAATTCTCCATGGCAGAGCAGAAGAATTAGGACAAGATACAGATTTTCGGGAAAAATATGAAGTCGTCACATCGCGGGCGGTGGCGAATCTGACCCTACTATCGGAATATTGTGTGCCATTGACAAAGGTTGGAGGACAGTTTCTGGCGATGAAGTCCAGAGGCTATCAGGAAGAGTTAGAAGCAGCCCAAAAACCAATCGGTGTATTGGGTGGCAAAATAGTTGGGATAGAAAAAGGTTTATTACTGCAAAATGAGTATGTTCATGTTATAATTAATCTAAAAAAAATAAAACCAACACCCGATCTTTTTCCGCGAACAAACGGAAGGATAAAAAAAGAGCCATTTCCCGGATAGTTTATATATAGCAAGAAGAAATAAAGGGTTTTATGATACGATTTACTTTAGTTTAAAGAGATGTTTCACGTGAAACATCTCTTTAAAACGGCAAGGTATAGATTTACAACAAACAGGGATGTTTCACGTGAAACATCAGGAAAATAAAAACTGGGATATTCAGGACTAGATCAGGCCGGAAAACAGAAGAAGTTTAATCCCAAAAGAGTAATCAATTTAAGGAGTGGAATATGGCAAAAATCGTGGCAGTATTTAATCAAAAAGGTGGGGTTGGAAAAACAACTACAAATATCAACCTGACCACTGCCCTCAGTCTGGAAGGATACCGGATCCTTGTTGTCGATATTGACCCCCAGGGGAATACCAGCAGCGGATTTGGAATTGAAAAGAATAATCTAAATAAAAGCGTCTATAATGGCATTATTCATGGCGATGATCTCAAAGAGATTATCCTGACGACTTCTTATGAGAATTTGCATATTCTGCCATCTCATCCCGATCTGGCCGGGGCCGAGATTGAACTGACTAATATGTCACAGCGAGAACTGCGCCTTAAAAACAGCATTGAAAATGTTAAACAATTCTATGACTATATTTTCATTGACTGTCCGCCATCATTGGGATTACTGACCATTAATGCTCTGGCGATGACAAACACGGTATTGATTCCGATTCAATGCGAGTTTTACGCCTTGGAAGGAGTAAGTCAGTTGATGAATACGATCGGGCTTGTAAAACAGGGCTTAAATCCCCAATTAAGGATTGAAGGAGTTCTGATGACGATGTTTGATAGTCGGACTAATTTATCAAATCAGGTTGTTGATGAAGTGGTCGATTATTTTAAAGATAAGGTTTATGAGACGATGATTCCCCGAAATGTGCGACTGGCAGAAGCACCCAGTTATGGTCAGACAATATTTGAATATGCCAACACATCAAAAGGATCGAAAGCCTATCTGGCGCTGGCCAAAGAGTTTATACTGAGACAGGAGTAGTTATGGGAAAAAACACAGGATTAGGAAAAGGTCTTAGAGCATTATTTCCTGATGAAGCGGTGGTATCATCCCAAGCGGATGAACTGTTAGAGGTTGATGTTGAAAAACTGGTTTTTTATGTAAAAACGAATCATGTTCGACCGAACCCCAAACAACCCCGAAAAACCTTTGATCGTATTAAATTGGAAGAACTGGGGGCATCCATCAAAGAACATGGTATTGTCCAGCCTTTGGTGGTAAAACCAGAGACAAAAGGTTATACCATCATTGCCGGAGAAAGACGCTGGCGGGCAGCGAATATGATCGGGCTAAAAGAGGTTCCGGTGATCGTAAAAGATCTACCGCCGGAAGAAGTTCTTGAGATTGCCATTATTGAAAATGTGCAACGGGAGAATTTAAACAGTATTGAAGAAGCACTGGCCTTTGAAGCATTGATGGAAAACTTCAATCTGACTCAGGGAGAAATTGGCATCCGGATTGGTAAAAGCCGAACGGCCATTGCCAATACCCTTAGATTGTTAAAACTGCCAAAAACCATTCAGGATCAACTGGCCCAAGGACAGATATCCTCTGGTCACGCCCGGGCCATTCTGATTCTGGATGATCCAGAAAAAATGACAGCATTTACCAATGAGATCATTGAAAAAGGGATGAGTGTCAGGGAGACTGAAAGCCATATCAAAAAAATGCAAACTGCAGGTCAGGCCAAACCACTGCAGCAGAAAAAAACAGAGCATAGCGGCTACATTAGTGAAATACAGGAAGCATTGGAAAGAAAATTTGAAACGCGCGTTCATTTAAGCAGTCGTGGAAAAAAAGGAAAAATTGAGTTTGTTTATTCGTCGCTGGAAGAATTGGATCGCCTGCTCGAACAATTTGGATATCAAAAAACGAACTAGAAACAGTAAAAGTATAACAATACAATTTTGAAATGGAGAAAATAATGAATCTAATCAAAAGAAAGCGGCGATTGTCAGCGCTTGAGGCGGCAGCATTAGGTAACATTCTGTATATTGTGATTGTGCTGATATTTAAGAATGTATTTGATGTGATTAGAACAAGTGAGTTCAACTATTTATTTAGTGGCATACAATTGTTGACGGTAGGAGCATTCTGGACCATCTTGTTTGTTATCTGTTTTAAAAATATCAGCGGAAATGAAAAACCCAAGACAATCAGATATGTTTTTTATAGTCTGATTCCCATTATTGTATTAACAGGAACCTTAACGGTGGTTTCAATCCTATCCCCTGGGCAGGAGACGAACAGCATTTGGAATCAATTTTCTTTTATCGCAGCACCGACGATTTTCTGGTATTTGCCTTATGGGTTAATTTATCAATTAATCGGCAATGAGATATCAATATTTGTTTTTTTTGGGATAGCCTTAGTGTTTACTATTGCATTTCAGATGATCGGGATTGTTTTAGGACGAATCATCGGTCGTAATTATTGGGAAGAAACAAAGGCGGAAGATCAACGGGATCTGGAATATGATCTGGAAGCTAAAAAAGAAAAGAAACGAAGCCGAAAGAAGTCGCAGTTACCAAAACGTGAAAGTATCGGTTTGGATGGATTGTCCAATGAACAGATCAATGAAGGCTTTACACCCAGAGAGACAGAAACTATGACAGAAGTGATTATTGACGATATCTATGCAGTCCCGGAACGGGCAAAGGCTAAAAAGCAACGCCGCCCAAAATCGGAAACCGGATTATTTGAAACCATTGCTCCCAGACCTAATGAAAAGCCCTTCAAAGTAGAAAATGCTTTGCCTTTTGATGAGCACGAAATTAAACCTGCAGCGATGCCGGAAATAACAGCCGAAACAGTGGCAAATTGGAATCTAACTCAACCCATCGAACTGGAAAATCTGAACAAAGGGCTAAACCAACATCAAGAAACAGACGATAAGTCATTTTTAATGGAAACCAGTGCCGTACGGATCATCAACGAAGAAGATATCGAAGAGTATTACAGGAATAAAAAATGAGTGTAGCAGCATTGACGTCACTTGATTTAATGTGTATCCTGATTTGCTCGCTTTCAGGAATTATAGGATTCAAACGAGGTGCAATAAAGACTCTGATCAGTTTCGGGGGATTTATTGCATCTTTTGTAATGGCCTGGATTTTTTCGCCGCTGCTGGCCGATTGGCTGATTCAGACGGGTGTACTGAACAGTCTTTTTGCAACCATTAATGTCGAAGCGGTTTCCCGTGCGCTGATAGAATTGGGCGCGCAACAAAGTGATTTAACGACTTCTTTACTGGGCGATACTGTTTCAAATATGGGACAGGCTGTCATCGAGCAGGGTATTGCAACGATGACAACGCTGATTATACAAGGGATAGCCAAAAGCATCAGTTTTGGGATCATTGTTTCTGGGGTTTCTGTTTTGTGTTGGATTTTACAGATCATTTCAGCTGCGATATCAAAAGTTCCGGTTATCGGAACTTTCAATCACTTAGCAGGGATGCTGCTTGGGGTAGCTTTAGGTGGGGCAATTATCGCAGTGATGCTCTGGTTATTTTCAGTAATTAATTTATCAACTGGTGGCGTATGGGCGCTGCCAACGGTCGAGAACAGCAGCCTGATAAAGCTTGCGGTACCGCTTGTGCTAAAAAACATCGGAATTCATTAGGAGGCAAGCATGGAATACTTAACATCAAGTTTTACATCGTATATCAATCAGTTTGATTTTTCACATCTGCTACAAAAAGGACTGCTATCAGCAATCGTCCTGATTGCTGTTCTGATCAGTTTAAAAATAACCTATGAGATTGTCGACCGGGTATTTGACGGTGAAAAGCCGGGACTTGAAGCACGCGATTCACGGCGAATTGTGACCTTAAACCATGTGACAAAAACAGCCGCCCGAGCTAGTATCTGGACTCTGGCGGGTCTGATTATACTGGGTCAGTTTATTAATGTGGGTTCACTGCTGGCAGTAGCCGGAGTCGGAACGCTAGCCATCGGTTTTGGAGCCCAGGGGATCGTCGAAGACGTCATGAGTGGCTTTGTGATTGTCTTTGAAAATCAGTTCAGTGTCGGTGATTACGTGATTATTGATGAGACCCACTATGGGATTGTCGAAACCATTGGGATTCGAACTACCTGTATCCGTGAGTTTAATGGCGGGCTCTTTATCATTCATAATGGTAAGATCGATCGCCTGGTTAATTATTCCAAGGGACATATTAAAGCCTTTGTGGATGTGAGCATCGCCTACGAAGAAGATATCAATCGGGTGCTGGCATTACTGGAAGATATTTGTGAAGATCTTTATCAGAATCATGAAGAGTTGTTTAAAGTACGCCCGGAGGTATTGGGAGTGACTCGCTTGGATCCGGTAGCGGTTAATATCCGGATCAGCTGCGATGAAGATGCGGCATCGAAAGCGATGGCAGAAAATGTATTGCGCCATCGTATTAAGGAAATGTTTCAGGAGCAGGGAATTGAAGTACCTTATAACAAGTCAGTGATCTTAAACCGGGAATCGATTAGAAACACTGGATCAACTTTAAAAGCAGAGGTTAAACATGGAAACTAAGGTTTATGCATTAGGGGATCGGGTAGAAATGAAAAAAAAGCATCCCTGTGGGAGTTTTCAGTGGGAAATTATCCGCGTTGGAGCAGATATCAAAATAAAGTGCCTGGGTTGTGGTCACATTGTGATGCTTCAGCGATCAAAATTCAATAAACAGATAAAAAAAATTCTGAGTAGTGAGAGTAAGGGAGAACGATGAAAACTTTCTTGATGACCCAATGGCAGGGAGCAGAAACCTATTTTGAAAAAAACCTTAAACCGACATTCTATTTTTGTTTGGCATTTTTTGGAATGATGACGGTGTTAAACAGTCTACTATTTTTAAATGATCCGGTATTGAGTCAAAGTTATTTTAATGAGCTACAAGCCCTGTTTAACCAGAAGGCATTTTTGGATGGTACCGGCGTAAACCTGTGGCTGGGCATTTTTTTAAATAATGTCATTGCCAGCGGAATCAGCAGCCTTTTGGGGGCTATTCCTTTTTTATTTTTACCGCTTTTTTCGCTGGCTTCAAATGCCATTATTATTGGTCTGATTGGCGCCGTGTATCAAACCAATGGGCTGGGTTGGTTTGCTTTCTTAGTTGGTATTTTGCCCCATGGAGTTATTGAGATCCCAGCCTTGATCCTGGGAGTCACATTGGGGGTTCATCTCTGTTTGAAATTGTCAAAAAAAATTCTGAGAAGAAGTTTGAAAGGGGAATTAAAACAGGCCGCGATCGGATGTTTGCGTATATACATCCTGTGGATGATTCCGCTGTTTTTTTTAGCGGCATTTATTGAGACCTTTATGACACCAATTTTGTTTAATGTGGTAGTGCCAGCGTAAATAAAAAAGATAAAAAAACACTTGCACGAACAGCAAGATATGATATAATTAAAAGCTGTAATCCTTGCTCGCTGGAAAAGTGAGCCATAGTCCATGAGGAGGTGAAATGGAATGAGAAAGTATGAAACACTATTTGTTTTAAAACCGGATCTTGAAAAAGAAGCGATTGAAGAATTAGTTGGCAAAGTAAAGGCTGTAATTGAAGCAGCTGGAGAAATTGAAAAAGTCGACGAATGGGGCAAACGAAAATTAGCCTACGAAATCGATAAAAAGTATCAAGAAGGATTCTACGTATTAGTAGACTTCAAAGCTGAGAACTCAGTACTTGATGCATTGGATCATTTATACAAGATTAACGAACAGTTTATTCGAAGCATCGTTATTAAAAAAGAGAAATAGGGGGCAATTCTGTGAATAAAGTAATTTTACTAGGAAGATTAACCCGAGATCCTGAGATGAAGAACACCACCACTGGTAAAGCAGTAACCCGGTTTAGCCTTGCGGTAGACCGACGTTTCAAGAATAAAGAAGGACAAAAAGACGCAGACTTTTTTAACATTGTGGTGTGGGGAAAACAGGCGGAATTTGCAGCGCAATATCTGACTAAAGGAAGCCAGATCAGTTTATCAGGAAGACTAGAAACAAGAAGTTACGAAGCACAGGATGGTCAACGACGTTATGTGACCGAAGTTATCGCGGACGAGATTAATTTCGTATCTTCCGGCCAGAAAAATGCTACTGCCGGATTCCAGCAAACTTCAGCGCCACAATCAAATAATAATATGTCAGTCATGGGACTGGATGAAGATTTTCATCTGATGGCCGATGATGACGACATACCTTTTTAAGATAGGAGGAAGAGACAATGCCAAAACCATTTAAAAAGCGAAGAAAAGTTTGCGAGTTCTGCGAACGAAAAGTAGAAAATGTCGATTATAAAGATGTAGTCACACTGAAGAAATTCGTTTCCGAACGTGGGAAAATTTTACCAAGACGAGCCACCGGCACCTGTGCTAAACATCAGAGAAAGGTAACTGAAGCGATTAAACGTGCGCGAAATGTTGCCCTTTTACCATATAGCTCAAATAACTAAAAATAAAAAGCTGTTTGTTTCAGGAAGGATCTGAAGCGGACAGCTTTTTCTATGTCAGCAATCATCAGGTAATCCGGGTTGCCAGACGATTGTAATTAAAATCACGGAAACAGAGCTAGAATCGTGCGATTCGAGAGTGTCTGTTCCGGGTTAATTTCATCAGAAACACCAACAAAAATAATGGGTATTTTCTGTTATTGTGATATAATAGTTCAGTAACTTTTTACGCATAAATAAACTGCGTTTGGTAACCGTCAGGTTGTCAATTTGGAGGATCAATGAAAACACGTGGAATAACAGAAGGTGCCATGTTTTGTGCCCTGGGAGTCATTCTTACCTTAATCAGTTATTATCTGCCTTTCTTTGTATTATTGGTGTTTTTTATACCGGTACCAATGGTGGTGTTGGGAAAGCGTCAGGGACTGAAGGTGAGTATTCTTTCGAGCATCGCAGCCACTATTCTGATCGGTTTGTTTCTGGGTCCCCTGAATGCAATTTCCTTTGGAGCGTTGATGCTCTTTGTGGGGTGCAGTCTGGGGTTTGCCTATCATCGCGATTTAGCGCCGGTTATCAAAGTCGTTATTGGGATTTTGGGTTTTGCGATTCTGTTAATCGCTGTGGTCGCCAGTTATGAATGGGTAATGGGGGTTGGTTTTACCAGCCTGTTGTTTCAGACTCTCGAGCAGAGCAGCAGTGAGGTGATGAGTTTTTATCAGACGGCCAATATTATGGATGCTGAACAATTGACCATTGCCCAGGATGCCATGGCTAAAAACATCGAAATGATGAAGCTGGCATTGCCCAGTGCCTTTCTGATGTTGCCGGTTATTTTTGGAATGGTCAATGTGGTTGTTTCGGATATGATTTTAAAACGGATTGGCTATTCAATCAAAACCGTTAAACCATTAAGCCAATGGGAAATGCCGACCAGCCTTAAATATTTTTTAATGTTGCTTTTACTGGGAGATTTTATCATCAGTATGTTTCAGGTTACCAATATTCCGCAGATTTATATTGTAACCGTGATGAATTTAGTCAACATGATTTTTTTTGTCATGGGGCTCTCGCTGCTGCTTAATTATCTCGAATACAAGCAGCTGAACAACAAGGGAATAAAAATATTGGTTGTTATGCTGGGTTTTTTTCTCAGCTCGATTGTGATCATTATGGGGGTGGCTGATACTTATATCGGAATTCGTCGGATTTTTCGAAGGGAGTCCCAGATCAAATGAAAGATTCAAAAAAAGAACTTGTCCGATTCGCGATTGCGGCCCAGTTGATTGTATCGATTGCGCTTGGTTTTTATAACATTTTTTTGGGAATTGCCGGGGTTGTGATCTTTGTGATTCTGATCGTTTTTTACAGCAAGCATACCACGATCGATGAAATTAAAATCGATAAGGCGATCGACGAGATTTATAGCGATCTGGATAAGATTAATCAGGAGCGGATGTATGAAATGCCGATCGCCATGGCCATTGTCGATAATGACGGGATCATTTACTGGTACAACCAGGCCTTCGGCAAAGCCTTTAAAAAAGAAAAACAAGGCTTGTTTAAGAAGAGTATCATTGAAGAGTTGAATTTTAATCTCGCTGATGCGGTTAAGGCTGAGGAATTTACCTTTCATTACGAAGAACGGGATTATGGGGTGGTCACCAATGCCTTTTCAGATAAGATTCACAGTTTTGAGCTGCTGCATTTTTTTGATATTACTGAACAAAGCAGACAGCGGCAGCTATACCGAAAAAACTCGCCACTGTTTTGCTATGTCGTCATTGACAATTACGATGATATCATCGAGCAGATTCCCAGCCATAAACGCTCAGCGATTTTGGGGCAGGTTGATCTGAAACTAAACCAATGGGCCAAACAGTTGGGCGCAGTAATTATTGAATACGAGAGTGACCGCTATCTGATGATTTTTGAACGGGGAAAAATTTGTGCCCTGCAACGAGAAAAGTTTAAAATACTGGATGAGGTCCGGGAAATTGAAAATGACGAAAAAGTGCCGATTACCCTCAGCATCGGGATTGGTATTTCGGAAAGTATTCTCGGCATTATTGAATCCCAGGAATTATCGCATTCAGCGCTGGACATTGCCCTCGCTCGGGGAGGGGATCAGGCCGTGGTGCGTCAGGATGAAAAAATGTCCTTTTATGGCGGCAAAAGTGAGGCTACCGAAAAAAGAACCAAGGTGCGGGCCCGAGTTAAGGCTTATGGCCTGAAAGAACTGATCAAGGAGTCGGATCATGTTCTGATGATGGGTCATCAGAACCCGGATATGGACTGTCTGGGTTCGGCAGTGGGATTGTTGGGCGCCTGCAAATCCCTGGGCAAGGAAGGCAAGATTGTCATTCGGGAGATTAATTACTCGATCAAATCGCTTTTTGACTATTTGTTGGAAAATGAAACCTATCAGGATGCCTTTATTACCCCCAAAGAAGCTGAAACCTACGTCACCAAAAACACCCTGCTGATTATTTTAGATACCCAAACCGTCAATTATCTGGAAATGCCCGATCTGGTCGATCAGATTCCTAAAATTGTCGTTATTGATCATCATCGGCGATCCGGGAAGGCCATTAAGGAAACGCTGCTGACCTATACTGAAGCCTATGCTTCGTCGACCTGCGAACTGGTCACTGAACTGCTGCAGCATTTTGATGAAAAAAGCCATTTGACTACCATCGAAGCCAATGCTCTGATGGCGGGGATGTGTATGGACACTAAGATGTTTACCCTGAAAACAGGGGTACGAACCTTTGAAGCAGCTTCTTACCTTAAACGTAAGGGTGCCGATACGCTGATCAGCAAAATTCTGTTGCAGGACGACCTCAATACCTACACCGCCAAATCGGATGCCGTCAAGAATGCCAAAATTTATTTTGATAACATTGCCATCTCAACCTTTGAGAACAACACGGATTATGGCAAGGTGATTGCCGCTCAGGCCGCCGATGAACTGTTGAATATCAAGGGGATTGTGGCTTCCTTTATTATTCTGAAAAATGATGAAGGTCTGGCCATCAGTGCCCGTTCGATGGGCGAGGTCAATGTTCAGGTGATCCTGGAAACACTTGGCGGGGGGGGGCATTTGGCGATAGCCGGAGCGCAATTCCCGGGAGAAAAAAATATTGAAACTGGAAAAGAGCTATTGCTTACCGCGATTAAAAAATATAAGAAGGAGAATGGATCATGAAAGTAGTTTTGTTAGAAAATGTAAAGAATGTTGGAAATAAAGGTGATATTGTCGAAGTGAAGGATGGTTACGGCCGAAATTTTTTAATAAAGACTGGTAAAGGCGTCATCGGAAATAAAGAAAATATCGCCATGGCGGAGACAACCAGGGCTGAAGAAGCACAAAAGGTTGCAGCCGAACGGCAGGCAGCAGTGGAGTTGGCCAAAACCATTGATGAAACGGAAATCACCATTACCGAAAGGGCTGGCGAAGACGGCAAATTGTTTGGATCGGTTACCAGTAAAGACATTGCTGAAGCACTGGAAAAACAAAAAGGTATCAAGGTCGATAAGCGTAAGGTTGAACTGGAAATGCCGCTGCGCAATGTCGGCCGGGCTGAGGTTAAAATAAAGACCTATCAGAGTGTGATTGGTAAACTGACCGTGCTCATCAAAGGCGAAGCCTAGGAGCGTTAGCGGTGATGAATCCCAAAGTCCCGCCCCATAATATCGAAGCCGAGCAGTCGGTGTTAGGCGCCATCCTGATGGATGAATCCAATATCGCTCGGGCTGAAGAGCTGTTATCGCCCCAGGATTTTTATCGCGGGGCCCATAAGGAAATCTATGAAGCGATGCTCGATCTTCATAATGAACGAAAACCGATCGACACCGTCACCCTGATTAACGCGCTTAGAAATCGCGGGGTGTTGGAAAAAATCGGCGGAATTGGTTATCTCAGTGAGCTGATCGAGATGGTGCCGATTCATCGGAATTATCTGGAATACTGCCAGATCGTTCATGAGAAGGCGGTGATTCGCAACCTGATTCATACGGCGACGCAGATTCTCGAAGACAGCTATGGTCAGTACGACAATATCGGGGACGTGATTGATCGGGCGGAACAGGAAATCTTCAAGGTTTCTCAAGGTCGGCGAACCGGTGATTTTCAGAGCATTCAGGAAACCCTGGCCACCACCCTGGCCCAAATTGAAGCGATTGAAAGTAAAAAAGGTAAACTCACCGGGATTGAAACCGGCTTTACCGAGCTTAACCATATCACCTCCGGCTTGCAGCCCTCTGATCTGATCATTGTGGCGGCCCGGCCGTCGATGGGAAAAACCGCCTTTGCCTTGAACATTGCCCAAAATGCGGCCATTAAAGATAACCGCTCGGTGGCGATTTTTAGTCTCGAAATGTCCAAGGAACAGCTGGTTCAGCGTATGTTGTGTGCCGCCTCATTGGTGGACAGCAATAACGTGAGAACCGGTAATCTCAGCAAGGAAGACTGGGAGCGAATGGTGGTTGGTTACAATACCCTTTATGGGGCCAGTATTTTTATAGATGATACCCCGGGGATCACAGTTTCCGAAGTCCGTTCCAAATGCCGGCGATTAAAAACCGAGAAAGCTCTGGATCTGATTGTGATTGACTACCTGCAACTGATGAGCGGCGGAGGTCGAACTGAAAACCGCCAGAATGAAATTTCCGAAATGTCACGGGGTTTAAAAGCCCTGGCCCGGGAAATGGAAGCGCCGGTGATTGCTCTATCTCAGCTCAGCCGGGCCCCGGATGCCCGAACCGATCACCATCCGGTGATGTCAGATTTACGTGAATCCGGTTCCATCGAGCAGGATGCCGATGTGATCATGCTCTTATACCGGGAGTATTATTACGATAAAAACCCGGAACTTAAAAATCTATCTGAGGTAATCATTGCCAAGCAACGTAACGGCCCAACCGGCACCGTGCGCCTGGCCTGGATACCCGAATATACAAAATTCAACGATCTGGCGGTGGGTTATAATGAAGATGACTACGGCCCGGATGCGTTTGCATAAAGGAAGAA
>CAZEBY010000056.1:0-16943 GCA_964510565.1 uncultured Lachnospiraceae bacterium
CACCGGGAGACGAATTGAAACAAGCTTTATTTAAGACTCAATTTAACGATTGTTCCGCTTGACAGCCGTCAAAAAAGGAAAAACCTCAGGCATTGCCTGAGGTTTTCCTGGAAATTATTGTGAAAATGAGAATTATTGATATCAATATAACATCTTTTGCACAAAAAGTAAACGATTAAATAAAAATAAATTTATTTTTATTTCGGTTAAGGATAACCTTAATCATTTTAACGTTGTGGTTTGACTTGATAACTGCTACTTTATTATCTTTTCGTTACTGTTAGCTCCCAAAGTTATTCTTTTGTCAATGAAAGATAACGATACAGGGTAGGTGTCGATACCCCCATGCATTTAGCCAGATACCAGATCGTGCCCTTAACTGAAAATGTTCCCATCTGATCCAGTTTACCGACCAGTTCAACTTTTTCGTCTTTGGTTAATAGCGGTAATTTTTTTAGCAGATCCCGTGAGATATGGCTCAGGTTATTATCGACCAATTCTTTGACATCAATATTAATTTTTTCTGGTCCCTGCTCTTCGATTGCCTTTGCGACCAGTGGCGGTCTTATCATCTTATCCAGAAGATCCCGGGCTGCGATTAAGTCATGGCAATCGGAATTGATACAGATCATCCCAATCAACACTTCGTTTTCATCCTTGATAAACCAGGACGCCGACTTGATTGATGCTCTTTTCTTGAATTTTTTGGGATCATTATTCATATAGGGAACTTTTTTATGTACCTCACTTCTGATAATTCTCAGATTCGTTTCAGTTATCGGATCGCCAACCTTCCGTCCGCTGATATGACCGTTGCGAATGGCCACCACTGAATGATGCCAATCGGTCAGATCATGAAGAACGACTTCCGTATTTTCTCCCAAAAATTCAGCTAAAAAATCCACCAGCGTTACATAATTCTCAAGTTTTTGATTCACTTATTTCCCTCTCATTTGATTTAGTCAAGAAGATACCCATGGTCATTTACCAAAAAGGCATGACCATGGGCTCTTAAATTGATTCAATGTATTTTTTTTATTCTTGATCGCTTTATTTAACAGCGATCGCTTCGATTTCAAAAAGCGCCGCCTTGGGCAATGCCGCTACCTGCATACAAGAGCGGGCGGGATATTCTGCCTGTCCTTCAAAAAACTCGGCATATATATCGTTGACCACCGCAAAATCTGCCATATTTGCCAGAAAGATCGTCGTCTTGACGATATCGCTGCGACAAAATCCGGCATATTCCAAAACAGTGTTAAGATTATCCAAGCCCCTCTTAGCCTGCTTGGCAACGCCTTCCTCAAGTTCGCCGGTTTCCGGAATCAGCCCTAACTGACCCGAAGTATACAAGGTCTCGCCAACCAGATAGGCATGGGAGTAAGGCCCCACTGCTGCCGGTGCTTTGTCGGCAATGATTGCTTCTTTATTCATGATAATTACTCCTTTGTACGATATTTTTGATCGCTCATTGTCGGTTAAATCAGTCTCATTGTTGCCGTTATCGGTAATATTTTAACACAAGAAAATATATTTTTCATCTGAAATCCATGTTTATAATTGTTCTAGTCCAAAATTTCTTTTTTCAGAACCTGAACCGGTTTGTCTGAAAAGGTCAAAATCTGTTGGGCTAACCGCCTGATTTCATCTTCATTATGACTGACAAAGATAACTGTCCGTTTATCCTGCTCCCAAATCTGCAAAAAGTCTTCAATCAGCCGGTTTTTCAATGAACAATCGAGACTGCTGAACGGTTCATCCATCAGCAGCAGTTCCGAGGGATAAAGAAAGGCCCGGGCAATCGAAACCCGTTGACGCATTCCCCCGCTGAGTTCCTGGGGATAATTATCCCCTACCGCTGTTAGTCCCACCAATTCCAGCATGGCATCGATATCCCCTTCATGGGATCCCGGTTTTTTGATCGCTTTTTCTTTGAAGACAAAGCGCAGGTTCTCCCGGACCGTCCGCCAGGGCAACAACCGGGGTTCCTGAAAAATATAGGAAATCGATTGCGGATTAATCCCTTCGATGGTGCCGCAATCGGGCTGCTCCAAACCACTGCAGAGATTTAGGAGGGTCGTTTTTCCTGATCCGGAAGGTCCCAGAATACCGGTGATTTTATTTTTTTCAAAGACCAGATTAAAGTCCTTGAAAATAGTCACTTTTCCATATTTTTTACCGAGGTCTTTTATGATAATGGACATTGCCCATCCCCCTTCCGACTCTTACCAATCACATGGAGGGTCATTTTTTCGATGGCGAGGCTGCAGATCACGATCACCAGGGTCCAGGAAAATAGCAAGTCGGTTTCCAGATAGATTTTTGCATAATACAGATTCATCCCAATCGATGGCAGGGCATTGGCCAGAACCTCGGCGGTGACAGTGACCTTCCAGCCTAAACCGATGGCATTCATCAGCGCTGAAACCGCATAGGGCTTGACCGAGGGCACATAAATATCGCGAATGATCTTTGATTGTTCAACATTATAAATTTTGGCCATTTCCAGTAGTTTTTTATCGGTGGATCTCACTCCCTGCACCACATTTGTCCAGGTCACCGGAAAGCAGATCAGAAAAGTCACTACCAGAGGCACCAATCCGGAGGCGATCCAGAGATTGATCAGAATAATCACCGAAACCACTGGTAAAGACTTGATGGTACTGACGAATGGATTCATGATCTCATAAAAGGGTTTACTCAGCCCTCCTGCCAAACCAAGCACCAGTCCCAGAAAAACGGAAATCAAAACACCACCAAACACCCGGAGCAAGGTTACTCCAATACTCACAAAAAAATCAAAATTCCCTGCAAGCGTAACGACACCTTCCAGGGTTTTAAGCGGCGACGGCAGCACCAGTGGACTGTTTACCCACCGGGCTGCCAGGGCCCAGAGGAGCACCCAGAAGAGGGCCACCCCTGTTTTTCTAATTATTCTATTCAATGCCTGGTCGTACTTATTTTCCGAGAACGTAGAAATCTTCACCTGGAACTTTTCCTCCAACTGCTTTTGGTTCAAATCCAGCTAAGATGGTATAGTATTCATTCAGGGATTCCTGGGCATCTTTCACTGGAATAAAGACGATGTTGCAATTGGGAATCGCTTTTTCTGCCAGTGCTGCGTCAGCCATAATGCCCGCTGCCACAATATTTTTGGCACCCTCGGTGGGATTTTCATTGACAGCATTGATGGATGCTTCATAGGCTTCCATGAATTTTTCAAGCACCTTGGGATTGGCTTGCGCCCAATCCTTATTGACAACCACCGCTGTCATCTGCAATTGTGAACCATTGCTGGCCTCTTCCCAGGCTTTAGACATGTCCACCGCAACCTTGATATTCGGTTTTTTAGCAGTGATGGTGGTCACAAATGGTTCTGGAATCATCGCAATGGTAGCCTGCCCGGCAGCCAACTGTGTCACTGCTTCACTATGTTCGGCAACATAATTGATGGTAACATCAACCCCTGGAGTCAGTCCATTTTTTCCCAGGAGGTAATTCAGAACATATTCCGGAGTCGAACCCTGTCCGCTGGCAACAATGGTCTTGCCTTTTAAATCGGCGATGCTGGCAACCCCGGCCGTTTCATCGGCGACAATATAAAGCACCCCCAAAGTATTAACCGAACCCAGAACCACTTGTCCCTCAGTTTTATTAAACAACACGGCGGCTAAATTACTGGGCAATGCTGCGATCTGGTATTCTCCACTGATCACGCTGGCAGTCAGCTGATCCGGTGCGCCAGCCACAGTAAACTCGGTAGTGACATTTTCGCCCAGATCGACACCATTGACGATCATTTCAGCCATCCCCATTCCGGTTGGTCCGGCCAGTGTTCCGACTTTAACCGTTTGGGGTTCCGCCGGTTTAGCCTGACATGCGGTAAAACCAAGAATCATCACCATGATCATCCCGGCCAGAACCATTAATTTTTTTGCATTCATTTTTCTACTCATTTTCTTTTTCTTCCTTTTCTTTAAATTCCGCTTAAACATGTATCGTTGTGCAATAAACGGTATTCGTTTCAATAGTAATCATTCTAACATGTAGATAGTTTATTTGGAAGAAAAAGAAGGTGGAAAAATTCGACTTATTATTTCTAAGTCTTGATAACAACAAAAGAACAAACAAATCGCTTTTCTTTTAATGAAACGACAGTCCCTATTAATAAACGAAGACGCAAATGAGATTTTTTAAATATCGAAATCATCCTCTCAGAAATGACATTCTGAGTAAAATATAAGGTAATCTCGGGATACTTATGATATAATTTCTCAGTAATAATTGTCTGCATCTTTGCACCATGACAAACCATCACTATCCAAGGAGAATCCCATGAAAAAAAAGACGAAACATCACCTGACCTTGTTCGGTGTAGTCTTGTTAATGTTCATATTACCAACGCCGATTTTGGCAAACGAATCGATTGCCATCGCAAATTTACCCAATCCCAGTGAAGTGAGCATGAACGAGCCGATGACCATCAATACCCTGTCCGAAATTCCGGATGTCGATCGTAATAGCAATGTTGATCAACAGATTGTTATTATTTACAAGCATACCAGCCCCTTTAATGTTCAAAGCCTCTCACTCTCGACCAATGAAATCGCCTCCGGCGAAACCATATCGGAACGGGTGGATATCCTGGAGGTAAAAAGTGGTGTCGACATCGATGCGTTTATCAAAACCATCAATGAAAACCCCAATGTTCTGGCTGCTGATCGTAACAATGTACTAAGAACATTTGCCATCCCTAATGATCCCTATATCACTAACGGCAGTGCCTGGCAATTTCAGAGTATCGGAGCCGATAAAACCTGGGATCAAATCGCCAATTCCGAAACCATCGGGGTTGCCGTTTTGGATACCGGTTTAAACACCAATCATCCGGATCTAATCGGTCGAATTATTTCTGGTTATGATTATGTCTCAAAAACGCCGCTGATGACTGACCAGGATGGTCATGGCACCATGGTCAGCGGGTTTGTAGCTGCCACCGCCGATAATGGCATTGGCCTTTCCGGCGTAGCTGGAACCGCCAATATTAAAATTGCTCCCTACCGGGTCGGCACTAAAAGTCTCTCCGTTGCCAATATCTGCGCGGCATTAATGGATGCTGCCGATCGCTCGGATATTAAGGTCATCAACATGAGTTATGGTGGTTATGATTATAACAACAGCGAAGCTGCTGCCATTCAATACGCTAAAGACCGGGGCAAAATTCTGGTAGCTGCTGCCGGGAATGAAGGAGAGCCAACTGATCCGGAAGCGGGATTGCTTGCTTATCCAGCGTCCTACGATGGAGTCATCTCGGTGGCTGCCATCAATCGCTCACATGATCGCGCTTCATTTTCCCAGTATAATAATCAGGTCGATTTGACAGCACCCGGTGAAAATGTTTATACCACCTCCTTCACTGGTGAATACACCAATGATAGTGGCACCTCTTTCTCTGCCCCGATCGTTGCCGGAGCCTGTGGGGTATTACTGGCCGCCAACAATAATTTAAGTGCCGACCAGGTGGAAACTGCCTTAAAAAGCACTGCTCTGGATCTGGGTGATTCTGGTCAAGATGATTATTTTGGTTATGGTTTGATCCAACTGGATCAGGCCTTAGAAAAGGTAATCACCGACAAACCCTTGTCAGTCTTGTATAAAACCCATATTCAAAATATCGGCTGGGAACCGGCTTATAAAAAAAATGGTGAGCTCAGCGGCACCTCCGGCTTAGGATACCGACTGGAAGCGATTAAAATAATGCTTGATAATCCGGGCTATAATGTCGATGTTGCCTATAAAACCCATATCCAGGATATCGGTTGGCAGGATTGGCGCTATAACGGCGACCTCAGTGGCACTTCCGGTGAAGGCCGCCGGCTAGAGGGGATTCAGATCAAACTGACCGGCACCGATGCCGATCAATTTGATCTCTATTACCGTACCCATGTTCAGAATATGGGATGGCTGAGTTGGGCAGCCAATGGCGAACAATCCGGCACCTCCGGTTATGGCTACCGGCTGGAAAGCATTGAGGTGATGGTGGTCCCCAAAGGAACTCCCTTTGATACTTCCGGTGATTCTTTTATTACCAACCCGATATGATTTGAGCAATCATTTGATCAGATTTAAAAAGCCGATGGAAAAAATATTTTTCATCGGCTTTTTTTATTTAATTTATTCAATTGATTTCAGTGATTCAACCATACTGATCCGTTTGATTAATGGTGTCATCAGGATATTGATGATTAAGGTAAAGGCCAGGGTAAACACCACCGAATAGATAAAACTGGTGAGCTCAATTTCCCTTGAAAACATGGCAATGTCGGTTTCCACTGTGTTAATGATAAAGCCATCAAGCAGGACACCTAAGAACAGACCAACAACAATGCCAATGACCGAAAGCACAATGTTCTCACGAAAAATATACTTATAGACCTCCATATCGTAAAAGCCTAATACCCGGATAGTGGCAATTTCCCGGACCCGCTCGGAAATATTTATGTTGGTGAGATTATAAAGCACTACTGCTGCCAGTGCTCCAGCGGAAATCAGCATTACCAACACCACAATGTTTAAACTGCTGAGACTATCCGACGATGACTTGACGATATTTCCAGTGAAGTTCACCGCTACCACCCCATCTTTTGCCAGCCATTCATTAGCGATCATATTCTCCAGATCCGTTGAGGTATCTGGAATATTTATATACGCCATATTGACCGTCAGTGATTTTCCAAAGGCTTCTTCATAAACAGCCGGGGACAAATACAAATAGTTTTCCAGATAGTTTTCGGTGATGGCACCCAAAACGACCTCATGGCTTTCATCGTCATTATAAATCCGAATTGTGTCCCCCACTTTCAACCCCAGACTGTTGGCAACTTTTTCTGATAAAACTGCTCCTGCCGTTTCCAGATGTATGGCTTCACCGGTTTTTCTATTTTGCAAACGAATAAAATGATCAATCTGATCGGCGCTTTCCGGTACAAATACAAAAGCTTCTTTGGCATTATCGGCTCCGGATTTTTCGATCGTCATCTTAGATTGATGGGCCAGAATATTCTCACTGAAGCGGTTATCATTGTCCAGCATTTTCTTAAAATCAGCCTTTTCGGCCAAAGTTCCTTCATTCTTCAAGGCCATATAACCGTCAAAGATGGTAATGTTTTCAAACTGCCGGGGAATCATCGAAAAAATCGCATCCTGGAGTCCGAAGCCGGCCAGGATCAACGCGGTACATCCGGCAATCCCAATCACCGTCATAAAAAACCGACCCTTGTAACGCAACAGATTACGAGCGGTGACCTTTTCAATAAAACCCAGCCGTTTCCAGAGAACAGGAATACTTTCCAGAAAAATCCGTTTCCCGATTTTGGGGGCTTTGGGGCGCATCAACTCTGAAGGATGTTCTTTCAGCTCATAATGGGTAACCATTAGAGCTGCCGCCACGGTACAGGAAACGGCAATCAGACAGGAAATGCTAATTGGGACCCAAGGCGGTGCGATGATCAGATCCGGCACCTGGTAAAGCAGTCCATAGGCGCTGGCGATTAAATAAGGCAGGGTGTTGATCCCAACAATTAAACCAATGGCGGCACCGATGCTGCCAGCCATGATCGCATACACAAAAAATTTAGATCCGATCTGATAATGACGATAACCCAAAGCTTTCAGGGTTCCAATCTGAGTTCGTTGTTCTTCCACCATCCGGGTCATCGTGGTAAAGGATACCAGCGCTGCCACCAATAAAAAAATCAGCGGAAAGACCCCGGAAATGTTATCAATTCGCTGGGCATCTTCACCATAACTGGTATAGCCGGGATTATCATCACGGTTGAAGAGGTACCATTTTCCAAACTCCAGATCCCCAATTTTAGCCTCCGCCTTGACCAGCTCAGTGGCGGCATTGGCCAGTTCAGCCTCGCCCTCAGCCCGTTTCTGAGCCAGCTGGGCTTCGCCGTCAGCAAGTTCCGTCCATCCGGTTGCCAATTGATCCTCAGAGCCAATCAAGGTATTCAATCCTTCTTCCCGGCCCGCCTCAAAGGCGGCAATCCCGGCATTCAGCTGATTCTTGCTGTCGGCCAGTTTTGTCCATCCGGCGGACAGCTGGTTTTCACCATCGATTTCTGCCTGCACCAGAGCAGCTTCCCCCTGAATCAGGGTTGCTTCCAACTCGGCCAGCTGAGTTTTCATCCCCGTCAACTGGGTCTGAAAGGCGGTAATGTCGTCAATGCCCTGTTGGATCTGGTCTCTTCCGGCGTATGCCTGGTCTAAACCCGCTGCGACTTCGGCAATTTGACCGTTCAGCTCAATCAGCTGGCTTTCCAGGGCTGCCAACTGGGCCGGATAATCCGGAAGTGATGGATCCAGACTCTGGATCTGGGCTTCGATACCAGACTTAATGGTTTCCAGACCTGACAACGCTTCTTCGCCCTCGGCAATCCGGATTGCCAGGGCAGCCAGCTGCGCTTCCAGTTCCGGTAACTGACCGGAGGGATCCTGAGCTTCCATCTGGGCAATCCCACTTTTTAAATCAGCAATCCCCTGGCGCAGGGTTTTTAATTGGGCCTCACCTTTGGCCAGCTCCTGTTTTAAGGTATTGGCCCCTTTGAACAGCTCTGCCTCCCCCAGGTGGATCTGATTCCGGGCATCGGCAAGCTGCGCCTGGGTCTGGGCAATCGTCGTATAGTACTCATCCCAGCCGGCACTCAGGGCTGCCTCACCGTCAATCAACTGGTTTCTGGCATCTGCCAGACTGGCCTCTCCCTCGGCAATCCCCGCGTTAAACTGAGTCAGCCCATCATTATACTTGATCCGACCCTTATCCAATTCGGCCTGGGCTTTGGTTACAATATCGGTATGATTAATCTCCAGCTGCTGAATTCCCAGCGTTTCCAGCTGTTGATCCAGAATATCGATAGCAGCTGTATATTTATCAGAATAAGGCTTAACCCCATCAACAGTGGCCTGGGACAAGAGATAAACCTCGGTAAAGCGCTCAAAGGCAAAATTTTCAGCAGCGATAAAACCATAATAATCCACTTCCCCCCGGCCGACCGAGGTGCTGCCCCGTTCAATAGAAACAAACTGCGGTGATCGGACAAAACCGACGATGGTAAACTGATCCCCTTTGATCGACTCGGACAATGCTTTATCGCCCACCTCCGGGAATAACTCAACGGTTTCACCGAGTTGATAAATATGGCTGGAAACCCCCATGCCCTTATCCTTTTGGGGCTGTTCCATCAGCATTTCGCCGGGATTTTCCGGCAACCGTCCAGCCACCAGCACTGGCTGATTCAGAACCTGTCCGTCCTCAAAGGCCATCAGTCTGATCACCGGCCGTTTATCGCCCCGCTCGATGATCACATCCGCCGAATAGCCGGGCATCACCTTGGCCACACCGGGCGTATTCCTGATCGCTTCGACATCCTCCGGCAAAAAACCATAGGTAGAAACCAGACGCATATCCATCAACTGCTGGTTTTGATAATATTGACTGACGGTGTACTTCATGCTGGGGCCAGTTGTTTTTACCCCCACAAAAAAGCAGATCCCCAGAGCAATGATCGCAACAATAGAGAAAAAACGGTTTTTCGATTTCTTTATTTCTCTGAATGTATCTTTTTGTAATGCTTTCATAGATATGTCCTTCAAGAAAATATTTTTTTAATTGCCGCCACGAGCGCCATTTGGCCTGAGTCCCGGGTTTGAGGACCGACAACTGCTTGACCAGGTATTCTGTGATCGAGAATCATGATTATATCAATTATTCTACCATGTTTTAATTAAGAAAACACCCGATTAAAGCAGAAAATTGCGCGTTTATTGAACGATGATATTATCTTTCATGGTTATCAAGGCAATTATTTTTTCCTTGACCGGAACACCCGTCAATGCCGTTAACGCTTTGGCATAAAGATTAATCTGTATCTCATAGCCTTTAATAATTCCCTCCCGTTGCCTTAAATCTTTAAAATAATCCGTCTTGTAGTCAATAATCACCCATTGCCGATCTTCTAAAAACGCACTGTCAATAATTCCCTGAACGATAATTTTTTCTTCAATCCCAGTCCATTCTGAACGTACTTCAGATAGTGAAACGGCATAGTTGAAGGGAATCTCACGCCTGATTTTTTCGGCCGACAGCAGTCGAATCCCTAAATCCGAGGTATAAAAGCTGATCAGGTGATCAAGACGGATGGTTCTGGCCAATGCCTCCGGCAGAAATTCTTTGTGAATCAGGTTCTCAATCGCCGTAACCAGATATTTTTCCAGAAAGGCCGGTAATTCCTGCTGGCCGTTGCTCCGCAATTCGTCCCGGATTGGTTCTAAATCAACGACTTCCATTAACAGGTGGAGCGCAGATCCCCTTTGGGCGGCGCTGAAATCCAGCTGTTTTTGTTCGAGAAATTTAGGCTTTGACTGTCTTTGAGAAGCCGTCTTTATCATTCCCTGCTGATCGATCGAAGTCCCTTTGCGATAATTCTTGATTTCCGTGACGCTCATCTTGCTGGGGAGCTGATCTTTGACTTTTATCGGATAGCGATAATCCAGCCGCTGGTGAATGGCTTCCCGTTCCGCCGGTGAAACACTGTATTCGCCTTGTGAAAGTGGCACTTCAGCACTTATCCGTCCTGGAACAATCTCCGACAGCTCTTCAGTCGAATCCCGATGATTGGCCTGATCCTGTTTCTGATTCAGCTGATTGACCTGATGATAAGCAATGCTGAAATCGTCCAGTTCCAGATTGGCCTGGGCCGGATTCCTGCCCGCCAATACCCCCATCATCACCCAATCAAGCAAGCTGCCGGCATTGAGCAGATGGTACTCGTCCGGCTCGTTGTCCCATTTTTGCCAGGCCATATCGCGGTTTTTGACCGTCCCGACGATCACCAGTTTCTCCTCAGCTCGGGTCATCCCCACGTATAGGAGCCGCATTTCTTCAGAGAGCATTTCGATATTGCTCTGCGCCTTACAGACTTCTTTAGCCAGCGAATTGTGTTTATACCGTTTTTCCAGATTGACATAGTCCGGGCAGATCCCCAGATTTTTATGGAACAACACCTGATTGTAATTGCTGCGCTTATTGAAACCTTTCCCGGTTCCGGCAAGAATGACAATCGGGAATTCCAACCCCTTGCTTTTATGGATCGTCATCAGGCGGACCACCGCCTCATGGTTACCGACCATTGCCGGCGGTGAAATATCCTGTTTGTGTTTTTTCATGTTTTCGACAAAACGGATAAACTGATATAATCCTTTCAGAGTCGATTTTTTATAGTCACCAGCTCGTTTCAGCAGGATTCGCAGATTGCACTGCCGCTGTTCACCACCGGGAAGTGCTCCCACAAAGGCGTAATAGCCGGATTCCAAATAAATTTTCCAGAGAAAATCTTCTACCGGCATCAGCTTGGATTGATAACGCCAGTCGGTCAGTTTTTGATAAAAGACCTTCAGTTTTTGTGACAATTCGTCACCCTCGTGCAATGCATAGGCTTCCACCGCCTGATAAAAAAATCCCTGGGGATGGGCAATCCGTAGCCGGGTACATTCGGTGGTCGTAAAATTGCCGATCGGCGAGGTCATGATGCTCAGCAGCGGCAAGTCCTGATGCTGGTTATCCATCAGGTTCAACAGATTTAGAATCATCGTGATTTCGAGCGATTCATAGTAATTGGTGCCACCGTCAAAATAAGTGGGAATCCCCATTTCACTGAATACCTTCAGAAAAACCTCCCCTCTGCCAGCAACACTGCGCATCAACACCCCGAAATCACCATAGCTGATGGTCCGTTCCTGATTATGGCGGGTATCAAAAAAAGTGGTTCCTATCAGTGACTGAATTTTCTGGGCGACAAACCGGGCCTCAACTTCCACCGCCGTCAGATCTTCACGATCCTCTTCCTCAAAAGCCTGAAGCTCGTCAACCTCGGCTTCCCGTTTTTGCTCTTCAATAATATGTATTTCAGTCTTTTCATAAGGGCCTTCATGGGGCAGACCCTTGTTAAGCCGGGCCTGTTCATCATATTCGATTTCCCCCAACCCACTGCTCATCACTTTCTCAAAAATGGCATTGACGCTATTGATCACCCCCTGGGCCGATCGGAAATTCTGATTGAGGGTCACCAGGTTGTTATTCGGGTTTTCATCCCTGCCAAAGCTCTCATACTTACCGATAAAGATGGTCGGGTCAGCCAGTCGAAACCGGTAAATGCTCTGCTTGACATCCCCGACCATAAAATAATTATTATCCCGAACTATCCGCTGCAGGATGGTTTCCTGCATTTCATTGGTGTCCTGATATTCGTCCAGAAAAATATAGCGATAACGGGATCGGACCTCATCGGCTACTTCCGGGTCCATCAGAATTTTCAAGGTCAGTTGTTCCAGGTCATTGTAGTCGACCAGATTTTTCCGGGCTTTTTTCGCCTGAAAAGCGATCCAGAATTTCTGTGTCAGGGTGACCAGATCGGCCATCGGTTTTTTTAGATCATTAAGTTCCCGAACCATCTCATCAAAATTGATGATAAAACGCTTCTGCAGCTTGGCGAGGCCGCTTTTGGCTTCGTCCCGATATTTTTTAATCTGCTCATTGAGTTCCTTATCCTGCTTGGCCGCCCCTTTGAAGCGCTCATAATTGACGGTTTTCAAGGCTTCCAGTCCCGCGACCAGATTGGCTCTTAGCGCCGTCTCCAGGTTTTTTAGCATCTTCACTTCGTTTTCCATCTGATCATGGGTTTTCTCAAAACCGTAAGCAGTGCTGAGATCCCTGGCTTTGATGGCCGAATCTAGGGCACCCTGAAGTTCAGTTGCCATTATTTTTTTAAAGGCGGCTCCCCACACCGAGACTTCCAGACTTTCCTGATTACAATCAAACAGCGCCAGGGCCTGGTGACTCCAACTTTCCGGGTTGGGCTGGGTAGCCAGAAAACGATACAGGGTTTCCACCGTATCTTTTAACGCCTGATCATTCTTATTGCCGCTATATTTTTCGATCAGATCTAAAAAATCAATGGCCGCTTCACTCTGCTCCCGACTCGGGTCGGACTCAGCTGCATTTTTCAGGGTAATGGCCCGTTGGTATTCCGCTTCAAAGACCTCTTCCAAGGTTTCTTTGAGCATCAGGGTGATTTCAGTATCATTACCGATCGCAAAGCCGGGGTCGATATCGCCCTTATGGAAATATTGGCGCAAAACACTGAGACAAAAAGAATGGAGGGTAGAAATCGATGCGCCGCCTAAAATATTCATTTGCTTCATTAAAAAGCTGCGGTCATTTGCCGGATTTTCCAATTCACGGGCTAGCGCCTGACTGAGCCGATTTTTCATTTCACCGGCGGCCCCACGGGTAAAGGTCAGAACCAGCAGCTCATCGACTCCTACCTTTTCTTCCAGCACGATCCGAATAATCCGCTGAATCAGCAGGGCTGTTTTTCCTGATCCAGCGGCGGCAGAGACCAGCATATTGGTTTCCCGGTTTTCGATGGCTTTTAACTGTTCACTGGTCCATTTCATCGGCATCATCCTCCTCGATTAATGTAAAAAACTGCTCTTTCTTCATCGCTGATTTCAACACCTCATAACCGCCCCGAATGATCCCGTCATCAAACTGGCAGATGCCTTTGAAATCACAATATTGACAGGCATAATCATGGCCTTTTTTATAGGGTCGAATCTTGATATCGCCCTGATAAATCTTTTTGATCTGACGGATCACGGTCTTGCGGACATAATCAATGATACCGTCAAACTCGTCCCGGTTCAGTTTGAATTCCGACCGATATACCGGCAGGATATCCGATGCTTTGCCATCGGCATCATGATCCATCGCCGCGATCACTGCTTCATCATCGAGCAGCAAACCACTGAGTCTAAAGGATTTATTGATGGCCGCCTGGACATTCTCGCCAAAATCGAGGCGCGGCAGCGGATCATCGACATGAAAGTAGAAGGTTCCGCCGGGCAGGATATCCTCAGCTGCGATCACGGTCATGGCCCCATCGAGATAGACCAGCAATTGGAGCGAGAGTCCATAATAGATGTCGTCATAGCTCAGTTTCCTGCTGCCGGTTTTATAGTCGATCACTTTGACCCAGGTATGGCCGTCTCTTTCATAGAGATCCAGTCGGTCAATTTTTCCATAAATCTTAACCTCTCCCAGTTTGGCATCCGGCAGGCTTAACTCCTGTTCAAAGCTTAATTCGGTGGCCCGGGGTTCAAAATCCCCAGCACATAGCTGCTGCACCAGGATATCAAGCGATTTTTTTCCAACCCGTTCCAGTTTTTTTCCCAGATACTGATTTTGTCCGGTGCTGTTAAAGACATTGGTTTTGATCTGGGGCAGACAATTTTCCATCACTCCTTCGAGCAGGGTATCTCGCTGAGCTTTTGGCAGGGTACGCAGATCAAGCTGCTGATGCTGAACTTCCCGGAAAAAGCCGTCGATCAGTTCATGGAGCAGGGTACCAATCTCCGGCGCGGCAATGTTATAAACAGGCCGTGCCTCTGGTTTTAAACCGTACCGGACATAGTGGGAAAAGGGACATTGGCGGTAGGTTTCCAGCCGGGTAATACTGGTGCGCAGATTTTTACCGTAAAGAACTGTGGCCTCGGTCCCCGTCATAACCTGGGAAACCCCGGTATAGTTCAGAGCTTCAGTCAAGTTGCCAATGACCTGCTGGTAGTCCGGATTGTTTTGATACCAATTTTTTACCTCGGCCCACAACGCTTTTTCCTGCTGCACCGAACCGACTTGGTCTCTGCTGTTGCGCAGATGACTGAGCAAATGCCAGAGGGTTGCATCGGGACTGCTGAGGGTATTCCAGAATGCCGCCACGCCATCGTTCAGGGTTGATAAGATCTCAAGCTTCGGAAAGATCGCCAAAATCTGGCTGAGCAGAATGCTGGGTTGCAGGCTGTTGCCTTCAATATCGGTTAATGCCCAGTGAAGGGCCAGCCTGGATTGAGGCTTCGTTAACAGATCATAAACCAGAAACCGTTCCTGATCCATTTGAAAACTGCGATTATTTTGCAGACGAATCTGGTGAGTCCCGAGAATCTGCCGTTCCTGATCTGAAAACAGGTTGGGTTCACTCCCGGTACCAGGGAGTTTCCCTTCGTTTAGGCCAAAAACAATCAGAACCTCAAAAGCCGAGCTGCGGCTGCGCCGAAGATCGGTAATGTTGACATAATCACGATAGGGCGGAATAATCCCCAGCCGATAGCCCTGAAACCCACTTTTGATAATCCGCAGATACTCGTCACTGTTCACTTGATCATTTCCCATGGTTTCGACAATCTGATCAAAAACTTCCATTAGGATGTTCCAGATCTGGTGGTAGATTTCCATCGCTTCATAATTGCCGGTTTCTGAAAGCTGTTCCACCAGGCTCTCGATTTTTTCCGGTGTTTCAATCGCAACCAGAAATTCATAGAGGGATCGGGTATAATCCTGACAGCTTTTTCCAGCCTTCATTGCTGCTTTGAGCCGGTCCAGAGGGGTGATCAGTTTTACCCGCTGCTCATTCAGTCGGTCCAGCTCCAGGGCCGAATTCTGGCTGATTTTGGTGAACTCCTGGTCCCATTGTCTGCCCCGGATGCCAAACTCCAGCGCATAATTTTCCAGATCTTCGCATTCTGACAGGGTAATCGGTGAAAACCCGGTTTTAATAAAGCCGAAAATATCGTCAAAGCGGTAATTATTTTGAATAGCCTCCAATGCCGTCACCACCGCTTCGACCAGATGGTTATCTCCGATGGCCCTTAGATCATCCATAAAATAAGGAATATGATACTGCGCAAAAACACGCTTGATGATACTGCCGTACTCCTCCAGATCACCAGCCAGCACCACCATATCCCGGAAAGACAGCCCTTCTTCCCGAATCAGTTCGAGAATTTTACGGGCTCCCATTTCCACTTCTTCCCAGGTATTCTGGCATTGGGTCAGACTGATTTGCTTGACCGCTTCCGGGTATTCCAGTCGCGGAAAGGCAAAGAGATTGGCCTCCAGATGTGCAAGCTCGGCGCTTTTTTGAACCTGTTGCGAATTTTTTTCCAGCCTGAATGAAACCTGCGCTCTGGCTCCAATTGCTTTGATGTTGTCCAAGGTATTGGCAGTCAATTGAAAAACTTCCTGATCCCGGCCGGTCGGATCCGGATCCCAGGGCAGAGCAATATGAATTTCTCTGGCCGTTTCCAGCAGATTTCCAATCATGCGGTAATCCTGGGCTGAGAAATTATGAAAACCATCCAGCCAGATTTCGCTGTTTTTGAGAAACGCTGCCGTTGGTATCTTTGCACAGATAAAATTGCGAAAGTCCTCTTCATCCTGACGGTCATTTCCCAACAATTCCTGAAAATGGGTATAGATTTTGATCACATCCGCCAATTTCTGGAGCATGATTCCCTGCGTCAAGGTCTTTCTGGTTGCTTCCAGATTTTGCGGAGAGATCTCATTTTGCTTTAGTTCACTGATCAGATCCGAAATACTTAGCAGAAATCCGGGCTTCTTTACACTGGATCGGTAGATGGTCAATTCACCTTGAATGTCGCTTAAGGTTTTTTGTAGCAGCATATTTTTGCCATGGCTGTCCATAAAGGTCTTGGTGAGACCACCGGTTTCCTGAAGTACCCGGTTTCCCAGTCGTTTGGGACTCAATACTTCGACGTTCAGCAACCCGGCCAGCCCATTCGCCCTGATCAGCGCTTCTTCAGCGCCCAAAGTAAACTGTTCCGGAACCATCAAGTACAGATTTTCTTTGCCAGTCTTAAGGGCCGCGCCAATCTGCTGATAGACCGCTTCACTTAACAGCTGCGACTGTCGGCCGACAATCATTGTAATTCCCATTCGTTTTTCCTTTCTGAATTTGCACCCCACTAATTATCCGCTATTTTAAAAAATCACCATCCCTTTTTAAAAGATGGTGATCAAAACTGTC
>CAZEBY010000057.1:0-16116 GCA_964510565.1 uncultured Lachnospiraceae bacterium
CCTGTTCGTCTATTACATATTGCGGTACCACTGCCTCAAATTCTTCGCCACTTCGCAAAACACCGGTGACATTTGAGTTGTTTATTTCAATCTCTGCGACCTGATTGTTATTCAATTCAGTAAGCAGCTCGCTATAAACAATCGTTTTAACCTCTTCCTTCATCGGGTTCAAGAAGGTTACTGCAACAATAATGATTAATAGAATTACTAAATAAAACCCAATCATCTTCAGGTATTTATTCAAAAAACATCACTCCTCTCAAATTCGAATTTTTCTTTTCACTGCTATCCTTATTCATATACTTCGCGCTTTAAAATCCCGATAAATGGGAGGTTGCGATATTTTTGTGCATAGTCCAGACCATACCCAACCACAAATTCGTTGGGTATTTCAAATCCGATATAATCGGCAATAACCCGCTGTTCCCGACGTTCCGGTTTGTCCAGCAACGAACAGACTTTGACATCTTTCGCCCCCAGGCTTTCGAAGCGATTCAATAAATATTTCAGGGTATTACCGGTATCGACAATATCTTCAACCAAAAGAATACTCCGACCTTTGATGTCCATCGATAAATCAGCCTCCAGTTTGATTTCTCCAGAACTGCGGGCGGCCGCACCATAACTGGATGCCTTTAAAAAATCAATCTCCAATGGGATCGGGATCTTTCTGATCAGATCGGCCATAAAAACCGACGAACCTTTTAAAATTCCGATCAAGACGGGATAATCCCCCCGGTAGTCTTCGGTAATCTTTTCTCCCAGTTCTGCGACACGTCTTTCTAATGCTTTTTCATCAACCAAAATTTCCTGAATGTCGGCTATCACATTATTCTCCTAACATAAGGTATCTTACCCTAATTATATTTTTTGTATCATCATCGGCCAAAAATCGCTGGTTGATGGCATAGCCCAAAATCCACAGAACCTCATTGTCCATCACCAGTAGCGGAATTTTATCTCTCCGAGAGCGGTCGATTTTTTTATCGATAAAATACTTTTTAATGGATTTCTTTCCCGCCAACCCCTTTTGATAAAAATAATCACCGGATCGTCGGCTCCGTAAAACCAATATGTTCTTTATTTTATCATAATCAAAATATTTTTCACAATGATTTTCCCGTTCTTTAGAAAAAAACCGCCTTTTTTTTCTAAATTCATCCGCACTAACCAGCTTTGTCTCCACAATCAAACATTCTTTCGCAAAAATATAGGTTTTATTTGCCAGAATCTGCTTGGCTGGGATCGTCGAATCCTCAGTATTTTGTTTTTCCTGAACCAAAACCCGGTCATAACATCGGACGATTTGAATATTATGAGGGAAGTGGATTTCCCATATTGTTTTATCGCTTTTTAATAAACCATAAAATGCAGTGATATGATTGTACTCAATTTCCTTTAAACTACCCTTAAATCTAAAAATCGACCGGCGTAAAATTTCTTTCTGAACCACCGGTTCTTCTTTTAACCACAGGTCACGATCAACGATAACCTGAGGTGCTTTTCCAGACAATATTTGATCTTCGATCTGATCCACATACTTCTCGAAAAATGTCTCATATTCATAGGCAATTTTCGTAAATTCATTGAAATGCACTTCTGCTCTGGGATTGATTTCTAAAACCAGCGGCATGATGTCCAGACGGATTTTATTACGGGTATAGTCTCTCTGAAAGTTGGTAGCATCAATCCGAAATGCCAGCTGGTGGATTTCACAATACTCCAGAATTTCTTTTTTCTCCAGACAAAGAAAAGGTCGGATATATAAGTTGTCCCGACTGGCTTTTATGCCCGAAACACCCTTGACTCCGGTGCCCCGAATCAGTCGCATCAGCATCGTTTCAGCCTGATCGTTGATGTGATGACCCATGGCAATCCGATTATAGCCATAATCCATCGCGATGACACCAAAAAAATCATACCGCTCTTTTCGCCCTGCTTCTTCTACTGATATTTTCTCAGTTCGAGAAATTTCCTGGATATTCCGCCGCCTTGTAAAGAAGGGGATGTTTCGTTGTTGACAAAAGTTTTTGACAAAATTTTCATCGGCATCAGCAGCCGGGCCCCGGAGGCCATGATGAAGATGAGCCACACCGATAGTAATCTTGAAGCGGTCGGCAAATTTGTCCAAAAAATACAATAAAGCCAGCGAATCTGCTCCACCGGATACGCCGATGAGAACATGATCGCCAGCCTCTATAATACTCTGTTCTTCAATATATTGAATTACTTTTTTCTCCATGGTTTCACCACTTCAATAAAACTCTCGATTATTTCTCTTTAAATAAAAAAATGGTGGTCGCAACAGGGCTCGAACCTGTGACCCCCTGCTTGTAAGGCAGGTGCTCTCCCAGCTGAGCTATGCGACCACGAAAAAACTGGATAAAATATTATATTGTGATGATATCAATTAAGTGGTGACCCCTAGGGGACTCGAACCCCTGTTACCGCCGTGAAAGGGCGGTGTCTTAACCGCTTGACCAAGGGGCCACAGAATATTTTTTATGGTAGCGGCGAACGGAGTCGAACCGCTGACACTACGGGTATGAACCGTATGCTCTAGCCAACTGAGCTACGCCGCCATAAAAATAAGGAATTGTAAATTGGTTGCGGGAGCAGGATTTGAACCTACGACCTCCGGGTTATGAGCCCGACGAGCTACCAAGCTGCTCCATCCCGCGATGTGTTTAGTGAGCAAGTAAAAAGTGGTGCCGAGGACCGGAATCGAACCGGTACGGTCGAAAGGACCGCAGGATTTTAAGTCCTGTGCGTCTGCCAGTTCCGCCACCCCGGCACTTTTTCGTCCATCCCCTTGCTCAAGGGACAAGTGTTATTATACGCCCATCCAAAGCTAATGTCAAGCTTTATTGTGAAAAATATTTTTTATTTATTTTCCATGATAAATCGGCGGTATGCTGCGCCTTCAAGATTATCATAATCACAAACCGTAAAAATATTTTCCCCGGTGATTTTAAAGATATTCAATAATAAATAAGCCCCGGCCAAAATAATGTCGGCCCGCTTAGCTTCCAGTCCCACCATATTTTGTCGTTCCTGGATGGTTTTACTGGCTAAACTGTCAATCATCTGTTCCAGCTCAACTTTTGTAATCGTGCTTTGATGTACCTTCTCACTGCAATACGTCTTCAGTTCCTGTTTGATGGTCGACAAGCTGGTGGCAGTTCCACCAATGCCAATCAGTTTATAGGGTTTTGTCGGTAAAAATCCTCGGGTTCTTTTTTCAAACTCAGCAAATATTTTTTCATTCATCTTTTCCAGTTCCTGAAAAGTCGGCGGATCGGAAAAAATAAATTCTTCCGTGCAGCGGACACAACCCAGATTGATACTCATCATTCTTTTGATTTCGTTGTCTTCACCATAGATAAACTCGGTGCTACCACCACCAATGTCAAAAATCAGGATCTTTTCATCAAAACACTGAGATACCCCGACAAAACCAAGCTCTGCTTCTGCTTCTCCAGAAATCACCTCGATTTCAAAATGCAGCTTTTCTTTAACGGCATCGAGATAGTCCGCTGTGTTATCAGCATCCCGCATCGCACTGGTGCCAAATAAATAGAATTCCTGCACCCCATAATCAGTGGCGATATTTTTATACTCTTCCAGCGCTTCCATATTCCGCTTTTCCGCATCCGGGTGGAGGCGACCGGTTTGATTGACACCCTGGCCCATCCTTGTATAGCGAACCGATTTGTTAACCCGAACCAGTTTTCCCTGATCATTTCGAAAAATCAGCATCCGGGTGGAATTAGTCCCAATATCAATCACCGCCAGATGTCGTTTCTTATCATTTTCTTTTATTTCAGGCGACTTAATTTCAACATCCACAAAATTACTTACACTTTTATTTTTCAATCGTTTGTCCATCGCTTTCTGCAGCATTTTCCTGAGTTTCCACAATGACGATGGTTTCATCGGGATAGTACAAACCAAGATATCGCCGTGCAAAATTCTCGACATAATTCTTGCTGCCCATTTGTTTAACCTGTTCATCTAATTGATTGCTACGTATTTTTTCATTCTCGATTTTTTGGCTAATCTGGGCCTTTTGTTGATCCAGCTCATAGATTTTTACCGCATTGGCCAGATAGATGTAGACGGTAAACAAAATTGTCCCGACGATTGCCAGGGCAATGATTATTCTACGCCTGATCAGGCTTTTTGTTTTTTCATTCATCTTCTTTTCTTCATTTCCGACAGAGTGTTTTTATAATTCCCGGTACATGTCTCCTGCTTTATCCTTGGGAGCATGCTCCAGACATTCAAGAACCTCTACCTTTTGTTCTCCGTCACCATAACGAATGGTAATGATATCTCCGGGTTTCACTTGATCTCCCGGCTTGGCCACCTTGTCATTGATGGAAACACGACCTCCATCGCAGGCGTCTTTACCGACAGAACGACGTTTGATAATTCTGGCATTTTTTAAAAATTTATCAATTCTCATGTAGTTCCTCATTATTCTAAATCAAAAAGCTTAAAACTAAAGCCTTGATAAAACAAAAAGCCAGAGCATTGCCCCGGCTTCTGTAACTTTGCTTACTTATTTACTTCATCCTTAAAGCCTTTGCCTGCTTTAAAGCCAGGAGCTTTTGAGGCTGCTATTTCGATGGGCTCTTTTGTTCGTGGGTTAAGACCTGTACGTGCTGCACGTTCTCTAACCTCAAAGGTTCCAAAACCTACTAGTGACACCTTGTCTCCATTTTTCAAGGCATCTACCACAGTGTCCAAAAAAGCAGTCAATGCTTTTTCTGAATCTTTTTTTGATAAACCCGACTTTTCTGCCATTTGGGCAATTAATTCTGATTTGTTCATTTTTTCCTCCATCTGATAGTTTCCAGTATTCTATTGTAATATTATAAGCGCGTTCACCTGTAAATTACAAGTTTTTTTTGCTTTTTTCCGCTTTTTCCACTGTTATAGCCCTTTTGAACGATTCCAGACCTCATCTAACTGCTCAAAAGTATAGTCGTATAGCGTTTTTTTCTCTTGACTGGCAATTCTTTCCATTTTTCCAAAGCGTCTGATGAATTTTTGTGTTGCCTTTCTTAATACCATTTCCGGCTGCAGTTTGAGCAAGCGCGACACGTTGACCACCGAAAACAACAGATCGCCCAATTCTTCTTCAATCTTTTGGGGATCATTCTCCTGGATTGCCGCTTTTAGTTCAAGTGTTTCCTCATCGATTTTTTCCAGTGCAGCCGTCGGTTCCAACCAGTCAAAGCCAACTTTGGCTGCCTTTTTCTGAACCTTGCAAGCCTCCATCAGGGCCGGCAGGACTTTGGGAATTTTTTTCATTTCTGTTGCCAGTTCGGGACTTTCTTGCAATTCTCCTGCCAGACCTTTTTCCCGCCGTTTAATAGCATCCCAATTGGTTTCGACCTGATCCGGATTAAAGCTGGCCTTATCCATAAACACATGCGGATGACGCCGGATCATTTTTTCATTGATTCCACTAATCACCTGATTCATGTTAAAGCGGCCTGCCTCACTGGCAATTTCGGTGTGAAAAACAATCTGAAATAGAACATCCCCCAACTCTTCTGCCAGGTTCTCCCAATCCTGATTATCGATGGCCTCAAGCACTTCATAACTCTCTTCCAGCAGATAGCTTCTCAAACTTTCATGGGTCTGATCGCGATCCCAGGAACAACCCGCTTCAGCTCTCAGTGTTTTCATCAGCTCAACAGTGCCCTGAAATCCTTGATAGGTTTCATTTTCGGCCGGAATATATAAACTGGTCAAATGGTTGATCTCCTCGATTCGATCCAGTTCGTAGAGATAAATCTCGGTTGATTTTTCTGCCCCGAGAATGCCGGAATTAATCAGCAAGACCACCCTTTTTTCAGGATCATAGATTTCCATTAATTGGAGCTTCAGTTCTGAAGCCATATGCTGATCGTACACTTGGGTCACCAAAGTACCAATCCGGGGATCGGGCGGATTTTTAAACAAATCAAAGGCATCAATAATTTTAAGCCCATTGATGGGGTCTTGCTCGAGGCTGTTCAGAGTCACATCGACAAAGCTTACGCCGGGATAAATCCGATAACTGATCCCGGCTGCCCTGGCTGCGCCAATCAATTTTTCAACGGTTTTTTCACCAAACAGAGGATTGCCAGGAACGGCATAAACAAGCCTTTCAAGCGTTTTTGCCGAGTCAATCAGGGTTGTGACAATTTGATCATAAACCGCTTCAAATGAGTCTTCCTGCTCATAAAAGCAGTCAAAACTCTGATAAGCGATGCCTTCTTCCTTAATAAAATCCATCACCGGATGGATCTTTGTTCTAAAAAAATTGGGACTTGCGTCTTTTAGTAGTGCTAATGTTTCCAGAGTCATCTGGCCCGGGCTGCCCGGACCTAAACCGACAATATCGATATGGTGCATGTTTTCTTTCCTTTCTTGATCAGTTACTGGTGTCTGATCCGCTGTTTCTTACGACCGGGTGTAAGTCGCTCGAGCCGGCGAAAAAATTTGAGCAGGGTTCGGCTTCCCGGCAACACCCTGATTTCGTCTTCAGTTATGCCTTTGATCAAAACCAGCACCAGCGAGTAAATGCAGACACCGATCATTACCGCTATGATAATCCCCAGAAATCCGCCCAACAGAGCAGCAATCCCCTTGTAGACCAAAAAGACCGCAATCCCCATCACGGTGGCTGCAACCAAGGGTTTCAGGGCGGTGTGGACAAAATCCACCTTGATATGGGTGTAGCGCTTAACCGAGGCGTAGTTCGCCATCGTCAGATAAATAAAGGTAATCATGCTGCTGATGACAATCCCCTGAATATTGAAAAAGGGAATCGACAAGCATATCCAGCCGGTGATAAAGCGAATAATGATGGCTACCCCCAGATTGATCAGCGGAATGCGAAAGCGGTCAATCGATTGGAGAATACTCTGAAAGGTATTGGAAAGCATCATAAAGATCGTCGCATACGAAAAGGTGCATAAAATAAAGCCACCATAGGGCGATCCCGGAAAGAGCAGATCAAAAATGCCGTATGACAATACCGACAAACCAATACAGGCGGGTAAAGCCACCAGCAGAATAACCCGAATCGCCAGGACGATCTTTTGATTCATGGCCTTACGATCCCGCATTGCAAAGGATTCCGAAATCGCCGGGATCATCGCCACCGCCAGATTGCCGCTGATGATTAAAGGTAGATTAATGAGTTGTTCAGCATTGGTAAAATCGCCAAACATCATCGTCGCGGTGACCTCGTCGATACCCGCCACCCCCAACCGGGATACATAGATAAACGAGTCAACCGTGGAAAACATCGCCACCAACGCCGAGGTCAAGGTGACCGGAATTGAGATTATCACCAATCTTTTGAGCAGCGCCCGGTTAGAACGCTGTCGTTTTCTGGTTTTTACTTTGAGCAGACGTTTATTTTTGGTAACAAAACCATAATACAGATAGGTCAGTAGAATAGCTGCTACCAACCCGCCGGCAGTGGCCCCAAAAACGGCCCCACCAACGCCCAAACCAACCCCAAATTGACCAACAAAAGCCCAGCATAAAACAACCCCCAGAAAAACCCGAACAATCTGCTCAAGAATTTGGGAAACGGCAGTCGGAGTCATGATCTGAAAGCCCTGAAAAAAACCCCGAAAAGCAGATACAAAAGAAATAAACAACGGTGCCAGCGCAATCGCCACCAGTGCTGGATAACTCTCTGCCGTCCAGTTTGCTGTTTCAATGATCCATTCCGCTCCAAAAAATAGAAACAGACTGGATAATGTCCCCAACACCACTAATATCAGGATTGATAATTTAAAAACCCGATGGGCTGTCGCATATTCATGATGGGCAATACTCTCGGATACCATTTTGGAGATGGCCACCGGAAAACCGACGGTCGAAACCATCAGCAGCAAGTTATAGATACTGGTGACATTTCCATAGATCCCATTTCCATAGCTACCCACCATCTGATAAAGGGGAATCTTAAAAAAGAGGCCCAGCAGCCGGGACAAGATCCCCGCTGCCACCAGAATACTGGCCCCCTTTAAGTAATTTGACGTTCGTTCAGACATAGATCAACCTCTTTTACACATTGTTGCAAATCCCCACTGGTGCTTTGCAGATTGTTTTTTATTATATCTCATCAATTATTCATACACAACCAAAAAGCACTGAAACTCAGTGCTTTTATGGTAATGCTGATAATTTATTTAGATCTTGTTTTCATAAACTTTTACGTTCATTTCAGTTTTTAACTCTTCCAGATATGCGTCTGCCGGGGTGACAATCTCGTTGATTTTTACTTTGAATTTGTTCAAGAGTTTCTTTTTGAGTTTATCAAATTCCGCGGTAACTTTTTCACTTTTTAGGGTTTCAGTTATTTCTTCTTTTTTGTCTTCGAGACTTGGGGTTTCGCCGGTCTTTTTATCATAAAGATAGATCACATGATAACCATAATCGGTTTTAACCGGCTCGCTGACGGTATTGACATCCATCCCAAAAGCAGCATCTGAAAATTCAGTCACCATGGTTGACTTGGTGAAAGCGCCCAGATCGGCAGCTTCCTCAATTCCATCAGTGGTCTCATATTTTTTCATCACGGCGTCAAATTCTTCAACTGTTTTGGCATTCTTGGCTTCGGCGTAAACCTGATCGGCCAGAGCCTTTTCCTTGGCCAGGATATGTTTGGCTGAAACAGTGCTGGTATCGTAGGACGCCTTGTTTTCATCATAATATTTCTTGATTTCGCCATCCGTTACCTTGACCGATTTTTCCAGATCGGCCTGAACCGCCTTGGAAATGGCCGATGCGGTGGCGTCTTGTTTGACAAATTCCTTAAACTGGGCAATCGTCAAGAACTTCGTATCCAGAAACTGTTGCAATGCCTCATCCCCTGGCAGCAGATAGTTGACAAAGGCATCCTGGGTCGTCACATAAGTGTCAATATCTTTCTGATCGGTTGTCAGTTTCTTTTCTTCCGCATATTGGGCCAGCGCTTTTTGTTCGGCAATGGCGTTAAAGATGGTTTCATTCGTAGTCTTCATCGTTTCATCGTCGGTTTTCATCGCCTGTTGCGTTTGATAATAGGTCAACAGTTCCTCATTGGCCAGACGATAATTATAAACATCTTTTTTAACCTCATCTTTTCCGACAGTTCCGACAACGGTATTTAATTCTTTACTGGGATCAGCTTTCAAGGTGTTGTTATAATTGGTTTCCATGGTGTTGGCATAGCTGTAATCCAACAGGAATTTATTTAAGAAGGCCTCGAACGAAGTCGAGTCGGTGTTATACTTTTCTAAAACAGCCGAATACTTATCTTCACCCAGGGTTGTCTTCAGTGATTCCAGCATACTGGTCGCATTGGCCGCGATCCCGGTTTCATCGACAGTCACCCCATCTTTTTGGGCTTTGGCGGTGAGGGTTTCAACCCGGACCAGATCATCCAGGATGTCTTTTTTCAGCTCAGTCAGCTCTGTATCGGTGGGGAAGGTCATGCCACTGGCATCAAAATACATCTGATAATACGCCATATAATTATTAAAATTCTCTTTTAACAACGGTGTGCCATCGATGACGGCGATTTCCACCTTCTTATCCTGTTCAGGATTTACCTTAACCATACTGCAACCTCCGGCAAAAAAACTGACACTAATCACACCGGTCAGTAATAAAGCCAGAATACGAGATTTCTTCATTTTTGTCGTTCTCCTCTTCTTTTATTAATATCATGTAAATTAAGACCTTGCCTAGTTTATCACACGACAACTGGACTTTACCTTAATTCTTTACTTAAACTAAACGGCCCAGAAATTCACCCAAAGCTTTCAGGTAAGCCTGATCCCGCTCATGTTTTAAAACGATCCGCCAGCGGATCTGATCCCCTTTGCCGGCGTTAAACTTAATATTATAGGTATTAAACAGCTCTGTCATCAGTTTGGGATCAGGGATCGGAATTTCTCTGCTGTTATCAAAGGTGAACAGCACACTGCTGCCCCGCTCCCGGATTTCAGTCATTCCCAGGGATCGACCCAGATGTCTGATCATCGCCAAAGCCATCAGATTATAGACCCCATCCGGGATTTCACCAAAGCGATCCAATAGCTCATCCTCCAGTTCGTCGTAATCGTCTTTTGATTTGACGTAGGACAGTTTCTTGTAGATATCGTATTTAAGCTCCTCGTCGGCAATATATTTTTCCGGAATATAACTGCTGACGTTGAGGTTGATGATCAGCTCACTGGCCGAGAAATCCATTTCTTTGCCCAATCGCTCATGGATGGCCTGATCCAGAATCCGGCAATAAAGTTCATAACCGATGGTGGCCAGATTGCCGGACTGGGCCGCTCCGAGAATATTGCCAGCCCCACGGATTTCCAGATCGCGGAGGGCAATTTTAAAACCTGAACCAAAGGCGGTAAAGTCTTTGATTGCCTTTAAGCGTTTCTGGGAAATTTCCGAGAGCACCTTGGGCCGATGGGTCACATAGGTATAACCCTGCACATCCGATCGTCCCACCCGGCCCCGGAGCTGATACAATTGGGAAAGCCCCATGTAATCACCATTGTCGATGATCAGGGTATTGGCATTTTTAATATCCAGTCCCGATTCAATAATGGTGGTGGTCACCAGCACATCATATTCTCCTTCTAGAAAGTCGACCATGATATCTTCCAGTTCCTGACCAGTCATCCGGCCATGGGCCACGACGATTCGGGCCTCCGGCACCAGCTTTTGAATTTTTCGGGACACTTCAAAGATATCATGGATCCGGTTGTGGACAAAATAGACTTGACCCTGTCGGGCCAACTCACGCGAAATCGCATCCTTGACAATCGCTTCGTTATATTCCATCACGTAGGTCAGCACTGGCCGGCGCCCGGCTGGCGGCTCGTCGATAACGCTCATATCCCGAACCCCGATCATTGACATGTGCAGGGTTCTGGGAATCGGGGTGGCACTGAGGGTTAATACATCGACATTTTCTTTGAGCTGCTTGATCTTCTCCTTATGACCGACCCCAAACCGTTGTTCCTCGTCGACCACCAGTAAGCCCAGATCTTTAAAGATCACGTCTTTTGATAAAAGCCGGTGGGTGCCGATGATCAGATCCACCTGACCAGCAGCCAGTTGTTTTAAGGTCTTTTCCTGATCGGATTTAGAGCGGAAGCGGCTAAGCAGGCCAATGCTAACCGGATATTTATTAAAGCGCTCCAGGGCGGTCTGATAATGCTGTTGGGCAAGAATGGTCGTCGGCACCAGAAAAGCCACCTGTTTCCCCTCCATCACCGCTTTAAAGATGGCCCGCAGAGCCACCTCGGTTTTGCCGTAGCCAACATCACCACAGAGCAACCGATCCATCGGCCGGGGCGATTCCATATCCTCCTTGATCTCATCCACCGCCTGGAGCTGGTCGTTGGTTTCATCATGGGGAAACGAATCCTCAAACTCCTGCTGCCAGCTGGAATCGACACCGAAGGCATAACCCTTTAAATTCTGGCGTTTGGCATAAAGGGCAATCAGTTCGTCAGCCATTTCTTCAACCGCCGCTTTGACCCGGGATTTAGACTTGCTCCAGTCATTGGTTCCCAATTGGTTGATCTTTGGCTTTTTCTCGCCGGTTCCGACATAAACCTGGATCGCATCGAGCTGATCCACCGGACAGTAAAACTTGGCTTCGTTGGCATATTCAATGACCAGTAAATCTTTAATCGTCTCATCAATTTTTAATTGCTCAATACCCCGGTAGACCCCAATCCCGTGGGTATCATGAACCACAAAGTCGCCCTGGTTCAATTGGGTAAAGGTATCGATCTTGCGACCCTTTTGGCTACGACGCTTTTTCCGCCGAGCCGATTCTTTGATGATTTCACTTTGGTTGATACAAATCAGTTTTTCGCCAGTCAATTCAAAGCCACCGCTGATTTCGCCAGTCACCAACTGAATCCCCGGCAAGGCCTGATTGGTAAAGCGGTGAATATCGGCCTCCGTTAAAAAGCTTTTGAGCTTGTGAAGGCCCTCTTGATCACGGGCCCGCAGATGGATTGTGGCATTCTGTTGCAGCTGTTTTTTAACAAACTCGATAAATAACGGAATCTGACCTAAAAATGCATCGTTTTCCTTGACGCCCAAATCCAGGGTCATTCCTTTTTTGCCCCGGGCAGTAAATAAATGAAACCTTAACTGGGCCTGGTTTTCGAGGGCTTTCTCAATTTTTGAAAAAGCATAGAATTTGTTCTTTTCTTCTGAAAACATCAGCCGCTCATCCATCAGAGTCTGAAAATCACTGTGCAGTTTATTCACAAAAACCGCCTGTGCTTCTTTGATTCGGGGTGGTTCATCCCAGATCACCAGAGCCTCACCCAAAAAATCCAACAGCATCCCCTCGGACTTGTTAAAAGCAAACAGAGTCTCGTCATGGCTTCCCGGATCTTCGCTGAGCCGTTCAATTAAAATCTGATAACCGGGAATCTCACCATACTTTTTGGTGATTTGTTTCAGGGCCTTTGTTCGCTCTTCTTTTGCTAAAATAATTTCCCGACCCGGAAAAATCTTCACCTGATCAAGCGAAGCCGTTGACAACTGGGTCTGAGGATCAAAGGTCCGCAACGATTCGACGGTATCGCCAAAGAATTCAATTCGGTAGGCTTCCTCTGCCGTGGTGGAAAACACATCGATGATTCCGCCCCGGTGGGCAAACTGACCCCGGGCTTCAACCTGAGACACCGGCTCATATCCCCGTTCAAAGAGACGCGCGGTCAAATCATCCGGATCCCAGCTCTGCTCCACTGCCAGCGAAAAACCCAGCTTCTCAAATTTTTCCCGGGGCATCTGTTTCTTTAGCAGTGCTTCCGCTCCGATTACCACCACAGCGGGCTGGTTCGTCAACAGTTTTTCAAATACCATTAACCGCTGATGATTGATCTCCTGGCTGTGGACGTCGGCAAAATAATCATGAATCGGCTCGGCCGGGAAATAAAGCACCCCATCGCCAAGCAGCTTTTCCAGATTCTCAGCGGTTTTCTGCGCCTGATAATCGGTTGCTGCAACGTAAAGAACCCGGTTTTTAAGCTGCCTGTAGAACAGCCCGGTCAGCACTTCTTTAAAACTGTTGTTGAGGTTGGAGAGATTGATGATTTCTCCCGGCGTCAGGTTATTCAGGATGGTTTTAATGGCTGCGACCTTTAAAAAATTTTGATAAAGTAGTTCCATGAGCTCTTCTTTCATTTTTAAACACGGATAGCCCGGGCTTTAAACCCGGGCCCCTGTTTTTATTCTTTTTTTCACATCTTAACTGCTGTTTTTAGACTTTCGCCAATCTAATGGCCGTTTATTTCGTCGATCTTTTGGTCTGCTGCTTTTTCTGTCTTTTTACGCACATTAATCCGGTTCATCGCCAGATCAACGCCCTCTTTGACAAAAATATCCACTCCTTTTGCGGCTTCGATCACGGCATTTTCCATCGCCGGAAATTCACTCTTAGGAAAACGCCCTAACACATAGTGCACCAATTCCGAACCCAGCCGGGGTCGACCGATGCCAATCCGGATGCGGGAAAATTCGGGACTGCCCAGATGTGAAATAATTGAGCGCATCCCGTTATGGGTTCCAGCGCTGCCACGCTGACGGATCCGCACATCCCCGCTGGCCAGATCGATATCATCATAGATCACCAGCAAATTTTCCAACGGAATATTATAAAAATTCATCAACCCGGCTACGCACAGCCCGCTGTTGTTCATGTAAGTCGTCGGCTTGGCCAGCATTATTTTTTTTCCATCTTCACGATAAACACCGGTCAGTCCGTTTTGTTCTTTCTTTGTGACGATGATCCCTTTTCTATCACTGAGATAATCCAAGGCTTCAAAGCCGATATTATGCCGGGTTCCATCGTATTCCTTACCAATGTTTCCCAATCCCACAATCAGATGCATCAGTTCCCCTATACGTATCTTCCCACAAAAAGCTTGCTCAGCGATCGACCAAAATGAACATAGTCAATCGCCCGGCCAAATAGGGTTCCGGTGGATAGGATTTTAATTTTTTCAATTCGTTTTTCCTTGGGAATAACCAGGGTGTTGAGGGTAACCAGTTCTTCAATGGCTGAATCCTGAATCCGCTGAATTGCCGGGCCGGAAAAAACACCATGACTGCAGGCGGCAAAAACCGAGTTGGCGCCCAAATCAATCAGCGCATTGGCACCGGAGGTGATCGTTCCGGCGGTGTCAATCATATCGTCAATCATGATACAGTTTTTCCCTTTGACATCGCCAATTACATTCATTACTGCCGTTTCATTGGGACGGGGACGTTCCTTGTCGATGATCGCAAAGGGACAGTTCAGGCTTCGGGCCAGCTTTCGTGAACGCTTGACGCTACCCACATCCGGTGAAACCACGACCATATTTTCCAGTTTTTTATCTTTATAGTATTCCGTAATCAAAGCCCCACCGGACAAATGATCAAGGGGAATGTCAAAGAAACCCTGAATCTGGTTGGAGTGAAGGTCCATGGTAATGACCCGGTCGGCGCCGGCGGTGGTCAACAGATTCGCCACCAGTTTGGCCGTGATCGGATCCCGGGATTTGGCCTTGCGATCCTGTCTGGCATAGCCATAATAAGGGATCACGGCATTAATTCGTCCGGCTGAAGCCCGTTTCATTGAATCAATCAGAATCAGTAATTCCATGATATTTTCGTTTACCGGGGTTCCGGTCGACTGAATCACAAAAACATCTGCGCCCCGAACCGATTCGAAAACATTCACGCCGATTTCCCCGTCACTAAAGGTAACTACCTCTGCGTTACACAGCTGGACTTCTAAATACTCGGCAATTTCCTGTGCCAATGCCATATTCGAATTCCCAGCAATAATCTTAATTCCACTATACTTTCCATCCATGCGTTTAATACCTCTTCTTAAATCTTCTCTATTTTCAATTTTTTGTTGATGATGTGATCTGTTACTTTTTTAAATAGCCGACTTTATTGACCTGTCGGGCTCTGGCAATGGCCAGACTGTCTTCCGGTACGTCGTCGGTGATGGTGGAACCAGCAGCGATGTAGGCGCCCTCTTTAACCGTTACCGGGGCAATCAAATTGGTGTTACAACCGACAAAGGCATCCTTTTCGACAACGGTTCGATATTTTTTCTTGCCGTCGTAATTTACAAACACCGTACCACAACCCAGATTGACATTTTCGCCAACATCGCCATCGCCGATATAGGTCAGGTGGGAGGCTTTGGCGCCGTCACCCATGGTAGAATTCTTAACTTCCACAAAATCGCCAACCTTGCAATGCTTACCAATCTGGCTGCCCGGACGAATATAAGCATAAGGTCCAACGTTCGTGTAATCGTCGACGCTGCTCTCCAGAATTGTCGAACTTTGAATATTAACCTTATTCCCAATTTTTGCGTCAACTAACCGGCTATTTGCGCCGATGACACAATCTTTCCCAATAATCGTCCGACCTTCGAGAATTACCCCAGGATAGAGGACCGTATCCTGATCAACCGTTACCCTGGCTCCCACATAGGTAGTGCTCGGATCGATGATCGTCACGCCCTCGTCCATCAGCTTGTGGTTGATCCGTTTGCGCATCACGGCTTCGGCCTCGGCCAGCTGCACCCGGGAATTAATCGCCTGAATATCTTCGGGATCCGGCGTCACATAGGTGCCGGCGGTTTTTCCCATTCCCCTCAGGATTTCAATGACATCGGTGAGATAATACTCGCCCTGAACATTATCAGTTTTTAGTTGCTTAAGGGCTAAAATCAGGCTTTGGGCATCAAAACAATACATCCCGGAATTAATTTCTTTGATCTGTTTTTGATCCGGGGCAGCATCCTTCTCTTCAATAATTTTCAGCAGCTCGCCGGCACTGTTTTTAATCATCCGGCCATAGCCGGTGGGTTCTTCAAACTCTGCCGTTAAAACTGTGGCGGCATAATTACCGGCTTCATGGGCCGCAATCAGACCAGTCAGGGTTTCCGGACGAATCAGCGGGGCATCCCCGACCAAAACAATCAGGTTTCCTTCAAGCGCTTCAAAAAAAGGCAGGGCCTGGAGCACTGCATGTCCGGTGCCCAACTGTTGTTGCTGGAAATAGGTGGCA
>CAZEBY010000058.1:0-15965 GCA_964510565.1 uncultured Lachnospiraceae bacterium
GAATAATTTGATTAAATCAGGACTGTTTTGACACTTATAATTTGACAATTAACAAGATACCAATACTCTCTGCATATATGGGGCATGAAAATCTTTACGGAACCGAACATTATCTCCGTATGGCGGCGGAAAACAGCCGGGACATCCTGAATAAAATGGAAAAATTCAATAAAGGGCTCTTTCCGGAGGTGTTAGAATGAAACAAACTTTGTTCACAAAGCAGCTTGCGGAATATTTCAACACATATTTACCGTTAAACAGAAGATGCTCTAAAAACACCATTTCCTCATATGCAAATGGATTTGTGGTTTTATTCCAGTTTTTCAAGGAAACAAAAAGCACGCCGCATTACAGGATCAACTATTCTGATATCACCACAAAGACCATGGATGAATATATGCTGTGGCTTCAAAATGAAAAGAATTATAGTGCAGCATCACAAAAACAACGCATATCGGCATTATCTTCTTTTTTGAAATATGCTTCTGGCAGGGAGATATCGTCACTCAGTGCGTACAATGCAGTTTCGCAGGTACTGACCCCAAAAGTTCCCAAGGCAGTTTTTCCGCATTTTTCTGTGGAAGAGATCAGGATTTTATTGAACATTCCTACTACTGAAGGTAAATCTGGCAGCCGGGATGTTACATTACTGGCTTTGCTCTATGATTCCGGTGCTAGAGCACAGGAATTATGCGACATTATGATTGGCGATATAACTTTTGCAAAAACTTCCACTATCAGGATTCACGGAAAAGGAAACAAAACACGCGAAATTCCCATTTCTTCAGATGTTGTAAAACTGATAAAGAGATATCTGGCAGAAAGAGGGAAACTTTTGAAAGATAACAGGGATGAGCATCTGTTTCCAAGCCAGAGATCTGACCGAATAACAACTGCATGTATCCGAAACCTTGTCGATAAATATGTAACTTTGGCAAAAAGTAATAGTCCCAATTACTTTAAGGAAGAAGATTATTCCCCGCACAGTTTCCGGCATAGCAAAGCACTTCACATGCTCGAAGCCGGGGTACCACTCATTTATATAAGAAACTTTTTGGGGCATGAATCTGTTCAGACTACAGAAATCTATCTGCGCATCCATCAAGCATCTGTTTCAAGTATACTGAGAGAAAGAAAAGCGGAAACAAGTATACCGAATGCACTTGAACAATCACATCCCAAAAATCAGGATATACCCGATTTCATTCAGAATGCAAGATAAATAATTATGTTATGAGTTTTAAAAAAACTGTTTCTAATAGGCCATTTCTATGTGTTTTGCCCCTCCTTGAAAACTCAGCACATAACACATATAGGAATCGCTGCTGGCTTTTTTACCATCCTCCCGGTTACACTGGATCCGTGTCTCATCCATATGCAGCACCTCACAGGAAAGCAGTTCGGCATGAATGCGTTCGTAAACTGGAGTCAGCCATTCTTCGCTGCAGCGATTTGTCCAGTTGGCCATATTTGACCGGGATAGAATCAGCCCCAACCGGTACCAGTCTTTTTCCTGACGGGCAAAAGGCATGCCCATGGCAAACTTCTGATACATGACCTGGGCCACCAGTGATGGCGTGGCAATGGAATGTGAGAGTACCGGCACTGGGATGGCGGCTTTCTGAAAATGATCCTTCGGGTTCTCACTGCCTTCTTTTCCGCACTGGGTGCATTTGGCAATCTGCTGGACAATCTGCTTCACCTTCAGTTTTGCCGGTTCATAGGTCACTTCGGTCCGAACGATTCGTTTGCCGATGATCATCAGATCCTCGCCACATTTGGAGCAGACTTCATCGTCCGGGATGATGTACTCTTCAATTTCCTTCGGAAGACCGGCCAGCATTTCCTGCCGGACTCCAGGTTGACGGGCTTTGCGGGTATGACTGGGGACTGTGATTTTCTGCTGTTCATTAAACAGTTCTTTGGCAAGTGCCTCGGTTGATTCAAACAAAGACACTTGTCCATCCAGGTTTTTTGATGTTTCGGTGGAGGGGCCGAACAGTTTCTTTCTGGCCTGCAGAAGTGCCTGTACCATATTTTCAATCCGGATATTCTGTTTGGCAATAATTTCGTCTTTGGCAGCCAGTTCTTCTTTCTGTTTTTCCACCAGCGCCCGGAGCATCTGCAGTTCTTCCTGTCCTGTCATCGGTATCCATTCCTTTGCTTTTTCTTGGTATTATTATACCATTTTTAGCGCCAGAACGCTACCATTTTCGGAGTTGAAATGGCTTAGAAAAGCCATTTCACACCATCATCCCGAGTTTACTCACACGATTTTCAGGCTATCAAAAGCAGCTATTCTCAAGCGTCATTGCCACCGGCTGAAGGGCTTTTTTCTGTTCGATTTCAAGCCCCTGAAGCAACCACTGAACCTGCTGGCCGGTTATTTCTCTGACTTCCGATGGGGTTCTGGGCCACTGGAATTTCATGCCATTGAGCAGCTTCTTGTTGGCCAGAATAAACCCGTTGCCGTCGTAACGTAAAACTTTAAGGGCATTTCTTTTCCGGTTGCAGAAGATAAAGGCACATGCCTCCGAAAATGGATCCAGCTTGAACTCCATGTTGACAACCATGGCCAGTCCATCCATCTGTTTTCTGAAGTCGGTGGCACCACAGGCAATGTAAATATGGGTTGTGCCTCTGATAAACCGATCCATCATGACTGTGAAAGCTGCCGGATAAACTGCGTTGCCAGAGAGATATCATGGTGATCCGTAAGAACCATCTCAAAACTCCGCCAGCGGATAATTAGTCCCGCTTCCGTTATTCGCTCAGCAGCCGTCGCCGGCATTTCCAGTTTTGCAAACAGTGGTGACACGGTATTTTTTTCGACCCTGTCCATCTTATCTTTTCGGATCCGCTGCTTCCAATAATAGAAGGTGTGTTTACTGATCTGATTTTGACTGCACCAGGCATCAATGGTCATTTCACTGTTTGACTGTTCTTCGAAACGCTCTTCCCATAGCTGTCTTTTTGACTCGTCCATTATATCTAACCTCCTGAACCTCTTTTCAGGTTAGTTTATACTAATTCGGCCGTTTTTTCACTACGCCATCTTTTGAATCACTCACGATAAATAAGTGATCTTGATGGTCTAATTCAATAGAAATAATTATATTACGAAAATACATAAAATGTAAACCGTTTACTTTGAAAAAAGATACATTTATAAATATATTTACGAAAAAAGTTGACAACAAAGATTACTTCTGCTAATATTAAGTCATGACTTACATAAGTTATGACTTAATAGAACTGCATCTCGTACACATTAATATTTTGGAGGAGAACATGAATAATTCAAAAACAAATTTTATCAGCAAACAAAGTGTACAATTCAAGGTCTTGAATGAGGGCCAATGCAGAGAAATTGTATCTGCCGCCCTACGTGTGTTGGAACGGACCGGGTGTGACGTCCATCACGAAGAAGCCAGAAAAATTATGGCTGATGCCGGCTGCAGAGTCGATGGGATTCGGGTTTTCATTCCTTCATATCTGATCAAAAAATCCTTAACGACAGCGCCGTCACAAATCACTCTTTATAATCGTGAGGGGGATCCCGCATTGCACCTAGGAGCCAACAGTGGTGAAAGTTATTTTGTTGCAGGGCTGGAAAACCAATACTGCATTGATCTAGAGACTGGCGAGAAAAAAACGACTGATGACCAGCATGTCCGGAACGTAGGGTTGCTCATCGAATCACTTCCTAATATTGATGTGGCGTGTGGCTTGGGTTGTATCGAAAATTGCAATACAAATCTATCAGATGTCTACGAGACCCGGATTCTTTTAGAAAATACTACGAAGCCAATGCTTTTATGGAACTTCAATGAATACAATCTCAAAAAACAAATTGAACTTTGCGCTGAAGTGGTTGGAGGTATGGAAAAATTTCTGGCAAAACCTTTTGTCATCCTAGGCGGAGCGGCATCAACACCGCTGGCTCATGCTGAAGATACCATTGATAAATTGATTTACATGTTCAAACTCGGTTTACCAACACCCTATATTGCGGCCACCATGCTGGGAGGAACGGCTCCAGTGACAATGGCTGGCAGTTTTGTTGTAGGTCTAGCGGATACGCTGGTGGGAATGCTTTTATCTCAGTTGGTTAATGAAGGCTCACCATTTATGGGTACTTGTTTTACTGATGTCATTGATATGAAAACCATGGGCTTCACCCATACAGCACCAGAGTTTGCATTGAGTCAGGCAGCAGCGGCAGATTTATTCAGATTCTTGGATATTCCATTTGTGGTTCATCTTGGTTGTACAGATTCCCCAATTTTTGATCAACAGGCGGCATTTGATATCGGCTCACAAATTATGGCAGGTGTTTTAAGTGGGGCAAATCTCAATTTCTTTTTGGGTTATCTTGAAACTGCTATGTCGTCGTCATTAGAAGCACTTTTATACTGTGACGAGGTCATCGAGTATTGTCATCGTTTTGCAAATGGGATTGAAGTGAGCACTGAAACACTTGCAGAGGATGTGATCCACAATGTTGGTCCCAGCGGAAATTTCCTGGGTGAAGCACATACCATGAAACACTTCAGAGAAGCTTGGGAGCCGAAAACTTTTGTCCGCACCACATATGATAGCTGGGCGGCAGACGGAAAAAAAGATTTTAATGCCCGAGCGAATGAAAGAGTAAAGGGAATCATCGCGGCTGGACCTCGAAAACCGTTGGCTCCAGAAGTGATTGAAAAGTTGGATGCGATCATGCAGGAAGCTGAAGCATATTATAAAAAGTAAAAACCTCAGTGCGAAATAATGGTGATTAAACTAAAATAAAGATAAAGGAGAAAATAATGGAAAACTTAGAAGCATTATCTCAAAGCGTAATCAGTGGGGATGTTAATCGGGTAAGAATTCAGGCTCAGGCCGCGATCGATGCTGGGATCGATCCGAATGTGGCGATAAATGATGGATTGATTGCCGGTATGAGCATCGTTGGGGAGCGATTCAAAGCCGGTGAAATGTATGTGCCTGAAATTATGATGGCGGCAAAGGCCCTGGAAGTCGGCGTTGAAATGCTTAAAGCTACCCAAAATGAAGCGGATATAGTTAACGGTGGAAAGATTATCATTGGTACAGTTAAAGGCGATTTACACGATATTGGCAAAAATCTAGTGGTCATGATGTTAAAGAGTAGCGGTTTTGACATTGTCGATTTGGGGATTGATGTATCACCTGAAAAATATGTGGAAGCAATAAAAAAAGAAAAACCGGATATAGTTGCCATGTCAGCGTTATTGACAACCACTATGTTAAGTATCACCGATACCATCCATCTGATTAATGAAGAAGGCTTAGTTGTGAAGACAATTATCGGCGGGGCTCCGATTACAAAAGATTTTGCCGATCGCATCGGTGTTGACGGGTTTGCACCAAATGCGGTAGCTGCAGTTGCTGAATGTCGACGATTATACCAGGCTTAGAAGATAAATGGTTCTTGAAATGTAATCGTTTATGGGTTTGTATAATTTAGAAATTTGAACAAAGGCTGTCATACGAAGAATTCAACGCGATTATGGCCATGGGAGCAGAAGTCCCAGTGGATGCTTTCACCATTGCTCTTTACTCAGTAGTAAAAAAACTGGGGCTCCATGTTGTTTCAGAGAATACCAGTTGTGTACCGATCATTGCGAAGAAAGATGTTTATGCTGAAAAAATTGACCGCCACATCAAGGGTGGCTGTTTAATTGGCAATATTGCCACCACGGAATTAAGCACCGAAGAGGGGATCCTGATCTCAGCGTCTTTCATCTCCAAATTGGAAGAAGAAGGGGAAACTGCCTACAACAAATGGGAAATTGAGGGGGTGCCAAATATCAATCTGATTACCGATGATATGCAGGGGCCAATTACCACCACTGCTAATATTATCAATCGGATTCCGGATGTCATTGGTGCAGAACCGGGATACTTAAATGTGGTTGATATGCCTTTGCCGCATTTCCAGGGAACTACTTTTTTAAAGAAATAAACGGGCTGATTAATAGCACGAAAACTAAAGTGATACCGGTTTAAAATTCGATCTTTAGAATTTTGAGCCGGTATTGTAAATTGGAGCGGGTATAACCAATTTGTTTGGCAGTTTTTGATAAATTGAAATTATTCTCAACCAGTGCTTGTTCAATGGCTTGTTTTTCAAATTGACAGAGTTGTTCTTTGAGGCTACCAGGAGCAGCAAAGTCAATCCATTTGCTATCCAAATTGTTTTTAACAGTCTGTACTGTTAAATATGAGGGTAAGCTTCCAACCGTAATGCCTTCTTCAAAATTAGTCAATACGAGGGTGCTTTCGATAATATGTTGTAATTCCCGGACGTTGCCCGGCCAGGAATAGTTCAAAAAAATGGATTTGACATCTTCAGATAAATAGTCGCTCGGTAAAGCATTGAGCCCTGAAAAATTCTTTGCAAAAAAGTAGGTCAATTCAAGAATGTCTTTTTTTCTGAGACGTAAGGGCGGGATATCAATAGTTACTGTTGAGAGTCGATAAAATAAATCAGGTCGCAAAGCATTTTTTTCGATGCATTCCAGTGGGGGTTGATTACAAGAACTGATAATTCGGCAGTGAATCGGAATTTCGTTTGTGGCACCAACCTTTCGCACCTTTTTTTCTTGAATTGCTCGAAGAAGTTTTGGCTGCAATTGTAAAGGCAAAGAGTTGATTTCATCCAAAAATATAGTTCCAGATTTGGCGGCTTCAAACAGGCCGGTTGAGTTCTGAGCGCCGGTAAATGCGCCCTTTATGGTGCCAAAAAGGGTTGATTCCAGCAGGCTCTCAGGGATAGCCGCGCAATTTACAGCCACAAAGGGTTCGCCAGAATGATAACTAGCATTGTGAATGCTTTGGGCAAAGAGTTCTTTACCAGTTCCCGTTTCACCATATAAAAGGATGGGAGCATCGGACAAAGCAGCGCGCTTAGCTTTTTCTTTGGCTTCGGTGATGACGGCACTATTACCTAGGATTTTTTCAAAAGTATAATGGGTTCCGTTATAGGATGATTTATCACGCGCTGAGAAAATTGACTGTAATTCAATGATTTCACTCATAATCGAATTGAAACGACTTTGATGTCGATACAAAACATAAGCGCCGATTAAGACATTGTTTTTAAAAACGGGTACGGTGGTTCCAATCGTATTAACTGTATTCCCGGCCGGAGAGAGGTAGGTGTAACGATTATCAATGCTGGCCTTTCCAGTTTGAAGGGTTTTGACGAGAGGATCATTCTCAAAATCTTTCGTTATGCTGCTAATGTGTTTACCAATGACATGATCCTTGGGGATACCGTCATAGAAAGAACTCAGCTCATTATAGAGTAGAATGATGCCGTCCTTATCGCACACCACAATGGCATAATTGGGCATGGTGTTAAAAGCACTTTCATATAAATAAAGTTTATTTTCATTATGAATTTCCGAAGACGCATCCATCAGAAAAGAAAGATGAAAAGATTCATCATTTAGCATAACAGAATGGCTCAGTATTTTTATATAGTGACTTCCGATTTGGAGAAGATGATTGTTTTTAATTGTTGATATAAAATCAAGCATTGCTTCTTCGGGGAGAATGTTTCCTAGTGGGTTTGATATGCCTAAAAGGAGGTATGCATTTTCATTGGCGTACACAGACTGTTGCGAGTCGTGAACGACGACGAATCCGAAAGGTAATGTAATACCAAATTTTTCAAAATAATCTAAATTTTCAGCCTTCATGTTTGGATACCTTCTTTTTTATAAATTAACAGCGTAATCACAGACAGTATAGCAGATCGAAATTGAAAATACAAGAACAACTGCCTAAATTTAATTAACTAATATTGGGCGGTTGCGGGATTAATCAAAAAAACTAGAGATGCTTGATCTTAATTTCTTAATTCATTTCCCTGTTTCAAGCCGTGCAAGTCAAAATAAGGCTGAGTAGGATAGGTTGGCATGAGAATTGCTATTAAATATTGTTGTGATAATAACATAACAAATTAACTAAATGGATGTTATGAAGGAGGAAGGTATGACGGTGCAAGTTTTGGTTTAGTTGAAAGTAAGAATAGATAGGAGTTTAAAGTAATGACTGTAAAAAAAATAAAGGTTGTCGTTGTCGGAATTGGGGAGATGGGAAAAATCGGGGTTCAAACATTAATTGATCATGAAATTGAGATTGTTGCGGCAATTGATATCAATGAAGAGATCATCGGAAAAGATGTTGCTGAGCATTCTGGGTATGCACCCATTGGGATAAAAATTGAAAGCAATCTGCTAGAAGCAGTTAAACGGGAAAAACCAAATGTGGCATTTTTAGCTTCAGCATCCGAATTGGTTGAATTGGAACAGGATCTGATGATTTGTGCCGAGAACAAGATCGATGTCGTTACAACGGCGATTGAACCTTACTTTCCCTGGAATACTAACCAGGAATTGGCAAAAAAAATCGATGCCAGTTTCAAGGAAAATGGCGTTTCATTGTTTGCCAGCGGAATCAATGACGTGTTCTGGTCGGGGTTGGGTATTGATCTGGTAGGCACGTGTAAACATGTTGATTCAATCGATTTTCAAAACAAACTGCCCTTGGAAGGTATGGGTGTCGGTGTTGCCGAAGAGTTCCAAATTAACAGCGATCCGGAAGCATTTAAACAGGAAGTGGCAAACAAAGATCTGGCAGCAGATCCTGCTGTAGGAGGACCGTTGTTAGCCCTGTATGTAAATGCTCAAATCCTGGGATTAACACCCAAAGATGTCGCAATTTCAGTCGAGCCAATTCTAGCAAAAGATGATATGCCAATGCCTCAATGGGACATGGTCATCAAAGAAGGAAGAATGCTCGGGCAGTCCTTTCACATAGCGATGTCAACAGAGCAGGGAATTCTCTGTACCACCAGTATGGTGATTAAAGTTTTAGAAGAAGGAGAAAAGTCGGGTACCGAATGGACTATTGAAGGGGAACCATATCTTCACCTTGAATTGGGAGATATCTGCGGTGAAATCACAACATCAACCACGGCGGTCAATCGTATTCCTGATGTGATTAATGCCAGACCTGGTATTATCACCCTGGCAGACATTCCTCAACGGCCGGTATATCGACCGGGGAAATGGACACATATTTAATTGGTTATCAAACAATGAAAGAAGATGAACAGATGAATGAAAAAAAGACAGATAGTGGGATCGTGAACTTAGGGAAGGAACCAATTTTATTGTCCTATGATTGCAAAAAATCATGCCGGGAGTGCCCCTTCCCCGGGGCTAAATGTAATCAGCATGATCGTGCAAATGTTAAAAATATTATTGAATAGGAGAAGAAAACATGTCGATTAGAACATTACCAGAATTTAATTATCATGCACCGTTGAGTATTGATGAGACTATTAGTTTGTTGGAAAAATACGGAAGAAATGCGACGGTTATGGCAGGCGGCACCGACGTGATTCCGAAAATGAAGGGCGGGGTCTTAAAACCCGAACAGCTCATCAGTCTGACAAATGTGAAGGAACTCGAATATATCAATTATGATGAAGAAAATGGTCTGCAGTTTGGAGCCAGCGTGACTTTGGCACAGCTGGAAAGAAATAAGATCATCAGAGATTTATATCCGGCTCTTTATGACGGCTGTCACAATATTGCTTCCACTCAGATCAGAAACGCCGGGACCTTAGTTGGCAACATTTGCAATGCCGTACCCTCTGCAGACACGGCCCCTGCGCTGTTAGTATTAGGAGCAAAAATCAAAGTTGTCAGCAAAAAAGGTGCAAGGCTCATTCCGATCGAAGACTTTTTTAAAGGGGTCTGCAAAACGGTACTGGAACCTGAGGAACTGGTCACTGAAGTCCAGATTCCCCCCAAAAAAAGCGGAGAAAGCTCAATTTATTATGGCTTCACGCTAAGAAAGGCCTTGGATCTGGCTATTGTTGGGGTAGCTGTCAATCTGCGGGTAAAAGACGGTATTTGTGAGGATGCCAAAATCGCATTAGGTGCTGTTGCCATCACCCCCAAGCGGGTTAAAACGGCAGAAGCCCTACTCATCGGACAAAAAATTACTGAAGAGCTGGCGCGAAAAGCCGGGGATGCTGCTGCTGACAGTGAATGCTGCCCCATCAGCGATATGCGGGCATCCAAAGAATATCGCCGAGAACTTGTCCGGGTTCTGATCAAAGATGGGATACTCGTGACAGCGGGCTTAAAAGATAGAGAGGTTCAGATATGAAAACATTAGTAACTTTAAATGTTAATGGCGTTGATTTCGACCTGGCAATTGAAAGCGGTGCAACGTTGCTTGATGTCATCCGCGAAAAAATTGGTTTGACCGGTACAAAAAAAGGTTGTAACGACGGCGATTGCGGTGCCTGTACAGTTCTTGTTGACGGAAAAGTGGTGGCTTCCTGCTGTACCCTGGCGATAGATGTTCAGAAGAAAGAGATTGTCACCATTGAAGGGGTGATGCGTGGAGATCAGCTTCATCCGGTGCAACAGGCATTTATTGACAAAGCTGCCATCCAGTGTGGTTTCTGCACCCCGGGAATGGTTATGTCAACGATTGCGTTGTTGGAAGAAAATCCAAATCCAACCGAAGATGAAATCAGAGATTATATAAGGGGTAACATTTGTCGCTGTACCGGTTATGTCAAAATCATTGACGCCGTTCAAGAAGCGGCACATATCATGCGTTCTGAAAAGGGAAGGGAGTAGCAAATATGATAAAAGAATATAAAATTGTCGGAAAGGGCATGAATCGAAAGGATAGTTTTGCCAAAGTAACAGGTTCAGCAAAATTTGCAACCGACTTTTTACCAAAAGGGATGTTGTATGGGAAATATCTGGGCAGTGCCATTCCTCACGGTTACATCAAAAGCATTGATACAACTATAGCCGAGTCTTTGCCCGGGGTTATTGCAGTGATGACTGGTAAAGATGTACCGGATATCATGCATGCCGGGTATATCGAAGACCGTTTTGTACTGGCAAAAGAAAAGGTTCGCTACATAGGTGATCCCATCGCGGCAGTGGCAGCTACTTCGGAAGAAGCGGCTTATGCGGCACTGGATGCCATCGAAGTGGAATATGAAGAATTGCCTTATATCCTGGATTTTGAAGAAGCTCAGAAAGCGCATTGTCCAGTTGTTGTTCATGAAGATCTGGAAAATTACCATTTCTTTGAACAGCATAATGTCAGCTTCGGATTCGACAAAAACCACCCTAATCAGATTATTCATCGCCGGGTTCGACATGGGGACGTAGAAAAAGGGTTTGAGGAGGCTGATTTGGTTGTTGAAAGTGAATACCGGCTGCCTCGTGCCCATCCCTCGGCCATGGAACCCCACAATTGTATAGTGGTTCCGAGCCCCGACGGGACTTTAACCATCCACGCCAGTGAACAGGCAGGATTAACGGCCAAAGGGGCGATTTGTCATCTGTTTGGTTTGACCACTTCCCAGGTTCATTGGATCACTCCTTATGTAGGTGGTGGTTTCGGCAGTAAGGTTGATATAATGGTGACACCGATTGCCACGGCATTGGCACTGAAAACCGGTAAACCAGTAAAGCTTGAAATGACCCGGGAAGAAGTTTTTACGTCCGGAAGCCCCCGCTGCGGTGCTGTGGTCAGAATAAAAGATGGCGTGATGAATGATGGCACCCTGGTTGCTCGACAAATTGAGGAAGTAATGGATGGCGGTGGTTACAGTACTTACGTCACTGTTATGGTGAGTGAAGGGATTTATGGTGCCACCGGCACCTATCGGGTTCCAAACTTCAAGCTGGATGCCCATGGGGTTTACACTAATACCCCGCCAAATGGTCCATTTCGGTCTTTGGGTTCCGAAATTCTGGCCTTTGCCATTGAATCACAAATGAACAAAATTGCGGATAAACTGGGTATTGATCAGGTTGAAATCCGCCGTAAAAATGTGCTGGTAGATGGCGACGTGGATGTTATTAGTCAGACTACCCATAATAACGGGACCTTAAGCTGTCTGAATAAGGTAGCCGATTATCTGGACTGGGGCGAAGCCAAAAAAGAATTGCCATCCCCCTGGGTCTATGGACGTGGTGTATCCCTCGGAAATAAGTTTTCCGCTTGTGGATCAACCGGGACAGCTGCCATGTGCAAAATCCATCCGGATGGGAAGATTGAATTACGATATTTCCATATTGAAATGGGTCAAGGAGCTGATACCGTATTGGCTCAAATTGCAGCGGAAGAATTTGATGTACCCTATGAGGATATTCTAGTTAATCCTAGGGATTCGGATTTCTGTCCCCATGATGAAGGGACATACTGCAGTCGCGGTACCTACGTGAATGGCCATGCGGTGATGCTGGCCTGCCGGGATGCTATTCGCCAAATTAAAGATATTGCTGCCAAGCAACTTAATGTTTCCGAGTACAGCCTGGAAGTAAAAAATGGACGGGTCTATGAAATCAATAATGAGAAGAACGGTCTGACTTTTGCTGAACTGTACCAATGGGGCGGCTACCTGCTACGTGGTGCTGAGATTTTAGGAAAAGATACGTTTAAAGGACCCGAAGGTTCCTATGATTCTTCAAATGGACAGGGAAATCCGGTTGATTATTACTCTTATGGAGCCTTAGGATTTGAGATGGCAGTCAATACAGAAACTGGTGATTTAAAACTACTCAATGCCGTTGGAGTCTATGATATGGGTCAACCCATTAACATTACCCAGGTTCATGCCCAAATTGATGGGGCCATGTCCATGGGCATTGGGCAGGCTATGTTTGAAGAAGTGATTATCAATGACAAAGGTGCCATTATCAATGGCAATTTCCGGGATTATAAAGTGCCAACAGCCTTGGATATGCCCAATAACGATAAATGGATTACGGACCGAGCAGGGGAACCATTGGCGGCTGGACCATATGGGGCAAAAGGTTTTGGCGAAGTCGCTTTGGTGCCGGTAGCCCCAGGTGTTTCCAATGCCATCAACGATGCCCTTGGGGTAAAAATTAATACCATCCCTTTAACTAAAGAACGAGTTTTAATGGCGTTAAGAGAAAAAACAAAATAAGAGAATAATAAAAGGTTCATGATGCAATAGGTGGGATTGTTTGTTTCGCTGGTTCGCTGATGAAGACCCGGATTCTACGAATCTTACTAAGTAAGGGGTAATATTTTGGAAGAAAAACACAAGTATCAGGTTATTAATACTTTGTTTGAAAAATACCCGATTAATTCAAGTGATCTGCTTTTGGATATCGGCTGTGGAAAAGGTGACAATATGGCTTTTATTAATGAAGCTTACAATGTTACGGTGCTGGGCATTGATAATAATGCAGCGGAAATTTTGGAAGGTCGAAAAAAATATCCAAAGAACTTAATGAACATCGGTGATGCTGAATTGCTGCCTTATCCTGGGCAAATGTTTTCGGGTGTTTTAATGAATGAAGTGTTGTCCGAAATCAATATGCTGCAGGATGTCATATATCAGGCAAAAGTTATGTTGAAGAAAAATGGATTTTTGTGTATCAGTGATTATTATATCAAGAATCCAAAGGCTGATGACATTCGACGAGCAGCGGGATTGGCAGAAAAAGAAGAACAGAAGTCGAACCAACAGGGGAACTGTGAGAACAGAAAGATGAAGAGACCTTCCCGGTACTGTATCGGCAGGGCTTTTATTAAAGATAAACTATTTGAGCTTCTTAATAACATGGGGTTTCAAATAGATTTTTGGGACGGGGAGCTGGAACCCGCTGGTTCTTCTCGCTTGAAAGCTGGGGAAGGCTATTTTATGCTTTGTGGCAAATTGAATGCTGAGTAAAATGGCGCAATTTAAGCAAATTTCAGAGAAAGGTGAAAATGAATGCAATTAATAAAAACAACCAGTGCAGTCGGCAATATATTATGTCATGATATTACCCAAATCATTAAAGGTGGCACGAAAGATGCTGTTTTTCGGAAAGGTCATATTGTAAGAGAAGCGGACATTCCAGTATTATTATCTGTCGGGAAAGAGTACCTGTATGTTTGGGAAAAAGAAGCTGGGATGCTACATGAAAATGAGGCCGCCGAAATTTTATATACTCTCTGCAAGGGAGAAAATATGCAGCCTTCAGAAATAAAAGAAGGTAAAATTGAACTGATTGCCACCTGTGATGGAGTCTTGAAAATTGATGCTGAAAAAATGAATCAAATCAATGCATTAGGGGAAATGATGATCGCTAGCCGGCATGGCAATTTTCCTGTGAAGGCAGGAGATGTGCTGGCAGGTACCCGGATAATTCCTTTGGTGATTGAAGAAGCGAAAATGTATCGGGTCAGTGAGGTTTGCGCTCAGGGTGGAATATTTGAAATCAGAAAGTATGTAAAAAAAAAGGTTGGCATTGTCACAACTGGTAGTGAAGTATTTCACAGACGGATTGAAGATACATTTACGCCAGTGGTTCGGGAAAAGCTGGCCGCATTTGATATTGAGATAATCGGCCAGGTGATTTCAGATGACTGCCATGAACGAATCACCCAATCGATTATGACTTTGCTGGAACAAGGAGCAGATATGATTGTCTGCACCGGTGGGATGAGTGTGGATCCAGATGATCGTACGCCCATGGCGATAAAAAACACAGGTGCAGAAATTATTACCTATGGCGCACCAGTATTGCCTGGTTCCATGTTTATGTTGGCTTATTATAAAGGATCTATACCCATTATTGGGCTTCCCGGTTGTGTCATGTATGCTAAGCGGACGATCTTTGATCTGGTACTACCCAGAATTATGACGGATGAACGCTTAAGATGCAGTGACTTCACACCTTTGGGACAAGGTGGTCTTTGTCTTTCTTGTCAAACGTGTACTTTTCCAAATTGCGGTTTTGGCAAAGCATTTTAAAAAATAAAGGAGAAAAAATGAAAAAAGAAAATATAAAAGCAGTCGTTCTTGGATGTGGCATGACTGGAGCAGATATAATCCGTCATGCGGTTGAACGTGGCATTGAAATCGTTGGTGCAGTGGAAAAAAATCAAGAGTTACTTGGTAGAGATGTCGGAGAAGCAGTGGGGACCGCGCCGTTAGGTGTGGTATTCGAATCAGATGCCGAGTCGGTTGTAAAAAATGTCCAGGCGGATATTGCCCTTGTCAGCACTCAGACGTTCATGGAAGATGTTTTCCCGACATTTAAGCTTTGTTTGGAAAACAAACTTAATGTCATCACGACTTCAGAAGATGCCTACTTTGCATCCCGAACAGCACCGGAAAGAGAAAAGGAGCTTGATGAGTTGGCCAAGAAAAATGGTGTAACTCTCTATGCGACAGGTATCCAGGATGTCTTCTGGTCCACCCTACCAATAGCTTTGTCAGGTGCTTGTCTGGAGATTAATGCGATTCGGGGCTATAATTGTGCGCTGGTAGATGATTTCGGACCGGCTGTGGCAGATGAAATTTTTGCCGGCAGCACCATCGAAGAATTCAACGCGATTATGGCCATGGGAGCAGAAGCCCCAGTGGATGCTTTCACCATTGCTCTTTACTCAATAGTAAAAAAACTGGGACTCCATGTTGTTTCAGAGAATACCAGTTGTGAACCGATCATTGCGAAGAAAGATGTTTATGCTGAAAAAATTGACCGCCACATCAAGGGTGGCTGTTTAATTGGCAATATTGCCACCACGGAATTAAGCACCGAAGAGGGGATCCTGATCTCAGCGTCTTTCATCTCCAAATTGGAAGAAGAAGGGGAAACTGCCTACAACAAATGGGAAATTGAGGGGGTGCCAAATATCAATCTGATTACCGATGATATGCAGGGGCCAATTACCACCACTGCTAATATTATCAATCGGATTCCGGATGTCATTGGTGCAGAACCGGGATACTTAAATGTGGTTGATATGCCTTTGCCGCATTTCCAGGGAACTACTTTTTTAAAGAAATAAACGGGCTGATTAATTATAATGTTCACAAATAGTTGGACACAAAATCCAGAAAATAAGATAAACTA
>CAZEBY010000059.1:0-15877 GCA_964510565.1 uncultured Lachnospiraceae bacterium
CTTATCATATCTATCCCAACTATCCCGATTTTATGAACAATGAAACAAACTACGCGGCTTACCGCGACGAACAGGGGAGCTTCCGCTATGGCGGCTACCTCCAGGAATTTATCGCCGGTCATCAGAAATATCCGGCGATTGTGGCCGAATTCGGACTGGCCACCGGTTCCGGCAATGCGCATCAAAACCCGGACGGGTTCAATCATGGCGGGCTCACCGAAGCGGCGCAGGGGACCGGCATTGTGCGGATGATGAAGGCAATTGAAAAAGAGGGCTATGCCGGGGCCATCATTTTTGAATGGACCGACGAGTGGGCCAAGAAAACCTGGATCAACGAACCCTATATTATCCCCTATGAGCGTAATCCGCTGTGGCACAACGCCGTTGATCCGGAACAGAATTATGGAATATTGGCGATGGAATCGGATGGGCCCCGGTCCCTGCCGTATGCCATTGCCGGTGATGGCGTTATTTCCCGGATGTCACTGGCGGCGGACGAAACCTATCTCTATCTTGACGTGGAACTGGCGCGGTTGATCGATTTTTCTCAGGAACAGCTGATCATCGGACTGGATACCTATGACCGCAGCCGGGGGAATCACAAATTCAAAACCGCGATTCCAACTCCGGCCGCGACCGGGCTGGAATATATCATCACCATTGACGGCATCAGTGCGGGAGCGTTGCAAGTCCAGCCGGAGTACAACAGTACAAACGGCAAACATGCCGCGGCGGATTCGCCGGATGGCAACTTTGAGACCATGACGCTGCTGACCAACAAGGAGACCATCACCAGAGACGGCACCAAAATCCCCGCCGTGGTTCAGGATTTAAGCCAGTTAACTTTTGGCACACTGGAAAACAATTCCCGGAATCAGGTGCAGATTTCCGGTAAAACCATCGCCATCCGGATTCCCTGGACCCGGATTAATGTCACCGATCCCTCGATGATGCGGGTAGTCGATGATCCCCGGATCATTCTAAACCCCACCACGAACGAGCTGCAGACGGTGATCAGTGAGGGGATTCTGGCCAGTGGCGTCCTGGTTAACCGGGACAGCAACCAGACCATTGCCAGTATTGGCCTGGCCAATCAGAATGCCTTTACCTGGGAAAACTGGAACGTCCCGAACTACAAAGCACGGGTCAAAGACAGCTATGCGATGATCAGTCAGTATTTTCAGGAACGTGATCGCAAACCGGTTAAGTGAAGGAGTGAAACCGTAGCGCGCAAATCGTGATGACGGTACGGTTCATATAATTGGGCCTGTTTTGGCAGGTTGACCGATAGCTTTTGAAAAAACTGCAAAGTGGTGAAATAAAACCGAGTTATAAATTTTAAAATGCGGGTAAAAAATCAATATCAGGGAATCACCGCATTTTATCGACAGCCCCAAAAATAATTTTAATAAAATAGCGGTAGGGAAAGCGAGGGAAAGACGAATGAAGAAAAATACGAAAACCCGGTTCATGTTGGTTTTTGGACTTATTTTAGTGATGGTGATGACGGCAGCGGGATGTTCATCCGGTGGAGGACAATCGGCCCAGGCTAAAAATGGCTCCGGCAGTGATGTGCAACCACAACAGATTACCGACAACGCCATTTTTGATCTGTACAACCAGATTGAACTCAATGACAAAAAGGCCGATATTGAAAAGTCGTTAGGCGCTGCTGGAAACACGTCGGCCGAAGGTTCCTATGTTTATCTGGACCCCGATACCAACTATGCCGTCAATGTGTTTTTCAATGCCAAAGATCAGGTTACGCTCAAACTGCTGGTGCCCACCAGCGGAGCCCGCGAGCTGATTGAACTCAGCAATGCCAGCGTCACCAAAGAACAGGCTGACAACATTACCCCGGGGATGACTCAGAGCAATGTCAAAAAGGCGCTGACCGGTAACGGGATCGAGCTGCTGCGCATGCTGATTCCCAACGGTGAAAACAACGAGGCTTATGCCCTGGCCTGGATCAATGCCGATGGTTCGATTTTAGTGGTGACCTTTGCGGCGGACACCAATACGGTGCTTGCCGCCGAATTCAAAGACAGTTTATTGTAGAACCGGGGAGTTTTGCGTAAGCACCAATATAAAATAAGGAGGGGGCTTTCAATGAAGAACAAGAATTTATTGCAACTGATAAAAATACTGATCATCGTTTTGAGCGTAGTGATACTGGTTACCGGGTGTTTTCCAAAGGCCGCGGAAAACAAAGATGATCACGGCAGTAAGCCAACCACAGAAAATAAAACCCAAGTCAGTCCCCTACCCAAAGTGGGACAGGACCAACCTTTTTATGATTTTTACAATAAGGTTGCGATCAATCAAACAAAAGCGGAGGTTGATAGTGCCCTGGGGGTCGAAGCAGTGTCCGATACCGATGGTTCGTATATCTATACCGATCCCAATACCGATTTTTCGGTGAATGTGATTTACAGTGCGAGTGATCTGGTCACGGCAAAAATCCTTATACCACCGGCTGGTGGCGGTGAATGGATGAAATTCAGTACGGCAACGGTCACCGAAAGCCAGGTACCGAGTATCGCAGAAGGCATGACCTATGACGAGGTGAAAAATATTCTTGGTGGTGAAGGCCTGGAATTGGCGGTCATGATCTATCCAGGAACCAAGGACTTGGTCGTTTATGTGTTGACATGGATCAATCCGGATTTTTCATCATTAAGTGTTGTTTTTGATGGCGAAACGGGTAAAGTGTTAATGACGGAATACAAAATTTAGCCGGTTAAAAAAAATGACATTTATTGAAAGGGTACGCACAATAATTTCGAAGGGAGAAAAAGAGGATGTTAAAAAGAAGCGTTTCGAGATGGCAGTTTTCGGTCATTCTGATTTTGGGTGCGGCGATCATCCTTTCTGGTTGTAATGGGACTAAAAACGAAACGGCCAATAAACCGGATGACTTTTACAACCAGGTTCAATTGGGGATGGAAAAGAGTCAGGTGGAGTCGGCATTAGGTGTCAAACCGGAAGCCGTGGATGAGACCTATGTCTACACCGATGCGCAAACCGGATTTGGTGTTCAGATCAGTTACGATGCCAGTGACATGGTTATTTCAAAAATACTGTATCACGAAGATGACAGTGCAATTATGGGACTCAGTGATGCCAATGTTACTGAAGATCAAATGGCCGGCATCACCGAAGGAATGCCCTATGCGGAGGTCAAAGCACTGCTCGGATCAGAAGGAACCGAGATCATTCAAATGGCCAATCCGGTCGATTCCAATAACCCGATTGTGATGATGATCTGGTTTAATGATGACCAGACGGGATTCTATGTGACCTTCCTAGGTCATCAGGGAACAGTCAAGAGCGTTAAATTCTGGAAATAGTTTGATCTTTAAAAAGCACTGGTAGGAATCAGTGCTTTTTTGCAGTTTTTAAGCAAATAAAAAAAAATGAAAATATTTTATTTTTTTGGGAAGAAAACCCGGCGCACGCCCGTTATATAGATGTGCAGGAAAAACGGAGGTGAAATTTGTTGAAAAATCATAGAAAAGAGGACGCTGATGACGTTTTGATTAAGCAGTATCTGGCTACCGGAAAATCCGGATATTTTGAACCGCTCGTCGAGCGCTACGAACGCTATGCCTATGTCTATGCCTACTCTCTTCTTAAAAACGAATTTGACGCACAGGATGTGGTGGCGGAAAGTTTTTTAAAAGCCTTTACCAGAATCAAGCAGTATCGGCAAGGCAGCAGCTTTAAAAACTGGTTTCTAAAAATTGTACACAATAACAGTCTCGATCTGTTGCGCAAAAACAAGACGATGGTTTATCTCGATGATCAGGAAATTGGCGAAAGCATCTTCGCGGATGACGCGCTTTGTTATGACAACATCGATGCGCTCGATTTTGGTGAGATTCAAAAATCGCTCGATCAATTACCCCACGAACTGAAAGCGGCGGTGATCCTCCGGTATTATTATGACTGGGATTATAAAAAAATCTGTGAATTTCTAAATATCCCGATGGGAACGCTGTCTTCCCGGTTGAACCGGGCCTGCAAAAAACTTAAGAACCTTTATCAAGGAGGAATGTGACCATGTGCGAACTCGATAAAATGATGACCTGCCTGGGTTTTAGTGAAACGAACGTTAAAAATTACGGCAATGCGATGCCCTTCACCAGCCGAAAACTGGAGATTATCGGGCAGATCAACCAGGTAGCCATGGAAAAAGCCAGACATGCGGATTTATTGGCACTGTTTTATATTTTGCCGATTGCCTTTGCAGTTTTATTGATGCGCTGCATCGTCTATGTGCAAACGGGGGATGCCACGCTCATGACTTTTTGCACCAGCATTGTCATTCGTTATTCTCAGGCGCTGCAAAGCAGTCTTACTGCCATGTCGTTGTTTATGTCAATCGTTATTTGTGTCGGAACAGGCGTAATGATTTATCATTTAAAAAATGAGAATCATTTCTGTTAGGCAAATAAATAAAAAAATTAAGGGAGAAGAAAAATGTTAAAAAAAGTAAGTCTGTCAGTTTTTATGGTCATTATGGTTTTGATGATCACCGTGACCACAGCGTTTGGGGCCACCAATAGCGTGACCAGCAGCTATCAGGATTCATCTGGAAATATCAATATTGAAGGGGCTGCGGTGCCCAATAACGAGTTTATGTTTGCCGGTTCGAATGTTACCGTCAATTCGGTCTTTGATACCACCACCTTTTTTGCCGGGAACAACATCACCCTGGACGGGGAGTATAATGGCGACGTCTTTGCGGCCGCCAATACCGTTACCATCAATGGTAAAATTAACGGTAATCTCTATACCGGGGCCAACCAGATCATCATCAACGGCGAAGTGACCCGGGACGTTTTTGCCGGCTGTTCCGATCTGATGATCGGCAAGTCCGCCAACCTGAACCGCGATGTTTATCTGGCGGCTGCCAATATCAATCTTGATGGCATTGTCGGACGAAATCTCCGGGTCGGGGCCGGTAATCTCTCAATTAACGGGTCGATTAACGGTTTTGTCGAAACGGAGGTCGATCAGCTGACGATCAACAGCGGCGCCAAAGTAACCGGTCCGATTAACAACCGCAGTGCCAATCAGGCGGTTGTCGCCCCCGGTGCCACTGCCCCGGAGATAAACTGGGAGAAAGTCACCCAGGAGCAGACCGTTGAAGTCGATCAGGGCCCGTCGGTCGGTTCGATTCTGTTATCGATTATCACCAAACTGGCCTTTATTCTGGTGATCTGGGTGCTGATTACCTTTATGACCAAAGACTTTAATGCCAATACCTCGGTGATGGCTAAAAAACATCTGCTGGCTTCTCTGGGAATCGGCGCTGGCTTTTTCTTTGTCTCTCCGCTGTTGCTGATTGTATCTTTTATCATTTACGCTCCCTTTGGCTTGGCCATGACCTTTGGGATCATCGCGCTGGCGATTCTGGCGATGCCGGTAGCGGCAGTGGTCTTATCCAAACTGCTGACCCGCTTCTTTGATGATAAGATGAAACCGCTGCTTTGCTCGTTTGTTTCAATTCTGATTATTGCGGCAGCAGTGATTGTGCTGGGCTACATCCCCTTTGTCAATTTTGTTGTGTATCTTTTCCTTTATGTGGTTGGGGTCGGCTTCATTTGTTACAATGTGCTGTTTACCCATAAAAAACTAAAAGACGAGCGAACAGACGACAACGGCGAACTGCTAATGATTGATGAGATCATCGGTATGGAAGAACGGGTGACAGCCATTGAGAAGTCAACCGAAACCACCGAACCGGATGGCGAAGACAAATAATTTCGGATAAATAAAAAACAGGCAGCCAGTGGCGCCTGAGAGATTGTTATCATCCCGATAAAGCAGTACCGACAATTGTTACATCATGTTGTATGCATCAAGGCGGACACGGCGATAGCCTGTCCGAGCTTGCAGCATACAACAGATTAACAATTGGTCGGTACGGGAGTATTTCGACAACCTCACAGGCAGCCAGTGGCGCCTGTTTTTTTTTTTAACGATTAATACTTATCCATTTCCATATCATCCAGGACAATTTTTGGTGGTGCTGGTGCTTGTACTGGAGTTGGTGATTTCACCGGGTTTTTCATCGGGGAGGCTTTTGTGGCCTGATGGGTCGTGCCTTTTTTTCTGAGTTTAAAAGCGCCCACCATCTGTTTGAGCATTTCGGCCTGACCGGACAGTTCTTCGCTGGCAGCGGCACTTTCCTCGGCAGTGGCGGAGTTGGTTTGAACAACGGTGGAAACCTGTTCGATGCCCTGGGTGATCTGGGCGATTTCGGTGGCCTGATCGTTGGAGGCCCGGGCAATGTTGCCGACCAGGTCGGTGACTTTTTCAATTTCGTTGAGAATCTCAACTAAACTGGCGGCCGTCTCATCGGCGATTTTGGTACCGACTTCGACCTTATCGATCGACCCTTCAATCAAACCGGTGGTTTCTTTGGCCGCTTCGGCGCTGCGGGCCGCCAGGGTGCGGACCTCTTCGGCAACGACGGCAAAACCTTTACCGTGGCTTCCGGCCCGGGCGGCTTCGACAGCCGCGTTCAGAGCCAGAATATTGGTCTGGAAAGCGATATCGTCGATGACCTTGATAATTTTTGAAATATTCTTGGAGGATTCATTGATGTCAATCATTGCCGTAACCATCTTGGACATCTGTTTATTGCCGACTTCCGCATTGCTGCGAACTTCCAGAGCCCGTTGATTGGCTTCGTTGGCGTTGGTGGCATTCTTTTTGGTTTCGCCGGCCACTTCTTCAATCGAGGCATTGAGCTGCTCGATGGCACTGGCCTGTTCGGTGGTACCCTGAGACAGCGCCTGGCCGCCATCGGAAATCTGGCGGGCACCGGCTTCAACCTGACCGGCGGATTCATTGATTTCCGCCATGGTTTCGCTGAGGGTGGCGGCAATGCCGTTAAGACCGGTTTTAATGGCCTGGAAGTCGCCCAGATATTCGCTGGTGATTTCGATATCCAGATTTCCCTGGCCCATTTTCAGTAGTGTTTCGGCAATTTCATCGACATAGTTTTTCAGGAAAGCGACGGTTTGGTTCATGTCGTTTTTAATGCGGGTGTAGTCGCCGTTGTAATTTCCAACCATCCCGGTGTTGAGATTACCGCGGGCCAGATCCTGAAGCGTATCGGAAGCTTCTTTGACCGGGGCCACGACGGCATCGAGAGTGGCGTTAACCCCATCGACAATTTTGGCAAAGTCGCCCTGATGCTTGCTGGCATCAGCCCGGGTGCTGAGTTTGCCATCGATGCCGGCCTGGGCCAGCATGCTGGCGTCATCAATCAGATTACCGACCGATTGCTTTACATCAGCCAGGGTTTCGCCAATTTTATGGAACTGAACGCTGACTTCTTCGGTGTACTCATCGGGTACCCCAACATTAATGTCGAAATTGAGATCGCCCCGGGAGAGGCTGCTCAGATTATTTTCAAGCCGGGTAACCTCGTTTTTGGTGTAGTCGCTGACCCGGATAATCGGGGTTAAATCAGTGACAATTTCCACGAAACCGATGTTTTGACCGTTTTTATTTTTGAGATAGGCGGTATCCTGCTTATTGCTGCGGCCGACCCACTCAAAGTAACTGTCGTTCAGGCCCTGATCAACCAGACGGCGGATGCCGCAGCCTTCGGTTCGACAGATATCGGCATTGGCATTGTAACAATCCATGCCACAGGCAGAATTTCGATCTCTGATGACCTTATTGGCAATCATTAAATCTTCAAACGGTTTATTCATGAAGGTCCATTTCATATCCATGTCGGTGACATGCAGGGGGAAGGGAATCGCATCGATGATGGCTTCATACCAGACCATCTTATCCACCACCGTATCGAGAGTGGCGTTGACCCCTTCGACGATTTCTTTGAAACCACCTTTAAAGGCATCGGCATCGCCCCGGGTTTCCCACTGACCGGCGATGGCGGCCTGAGAAAGCATCGAGGCTTCGGCAATTAAGCCGCGGATGGTTTCGATGGTTTGTTTTAGCGCCGGGGCAATTTCATCCTGGGGATCGCGTAGTTCGATATTGGCCGAGACATCGCCGTTGGAGATCTGATTCATGGTGGCGATGACAACATTCTGAAGATCATCGGCCAGCTGGTTCATCGACGCGGTCATTTCACCGACTTCGTCGCGGGACTCGATTTTTAGCCGCTCACTGAGATGACCCTGGGTCATTTCTTTGATCATCCGGTTTAGAGAGACAATCGGATTGGAAATTTTTCGGGCCATGATATAGGTGGCTAGGGCGCCGACCAGTAAAATCAGCAGGGAGGCAATCAGAATGATGTTTCGCAGATTGTTAATCGGGGCCAGCACATCGCTTTCAAATTTGGTGATGATCAGGGTCCAGCTGGTTCCGGGAATCGGTTCATTGTAGGCCAGTTTCTGATCACCTTTGTAGTTGTAGGCGATACTGCCCGATTGTTTGACCCCCAATTCCTGGATCGCCAGGGCAAATTCTTTCAAGGGGCCATTGGCTTCAATCTCATCAAAGATGTTCGTCTGATCGATCAGCAATTGTTCGTTAGGATGGGCCATCAGGGCACCGTCTTCATTGATTACCATGCCATATTTACGGACCCCATCGCCCATCGCATTGGTGATATCCAACATAAAGATAGGATCTCTTCGACCAACGAGGAGTCCAACGACCTGACCGTTGTTTTTGATCGGAGCGACTTCAAAGACCACCGGTTCATTGGTAACGGGGTTGAGGGTAACATCAGAAATTGAATTATTGCCGGCAAAACCGTCTTGATACCAGAATTGGCCCTCGGATTTAAACGCCTGACCATCGAGAATGTATTTGGCGTTGCCATTGAGATCCATCACGGCAATATCCTGATAACCGAGCCGCTCGATATCGCCGGCAATCGAAGCGACCTGGGTGTTCCAGTCCATTGTGGCGGTGCGGGCCCGCAGGGCAATTTCATCGAGTTTACCGAGATTTCCCTCGATCACGGCGCCGATGTGGCCGGCACCTTCTTTGGCAAAGGCCGCTTCCTGGGTGCTCGACTCATTGCTCAGGGCCGCTGCGCTTAAATTAATGGCAATCAACCCCAGCGTCAGGACTGCAACCGCCAGAATCAGCGTGGTAAAGGCCATCAGTTTGGTCGATAAACGAAGATTAGCGGCGGTCTGCCGGGTTTCATTACTGTGTTTGTTTTTCATGAGAATGCTCCTTTCTGAATATTAGGTTTAATCAATTACGGGATGAAAGCGGCAATTCATTTGCCAATATCATCCGGATATGTAATCCCATCTTCATATTCATCGCCTTGCACTACTGGTTTATAATCACTGATAATAACATGACTATCGATCTGGCTTGAGTTGGATCAGTTTGGCATTGTATCGGAATGGGATCAAGTGATATAAATTGATTTTATTAATGATTACCCTGAAATAAAAAAAATAAACAGCAGCGCAGCCCCAAATAAAATCTGGTTATAATTTTCAGATCGAACAGGTTAGTAAACGCTAAAAAAGGGTATACAGATACCGATCAGCCGAGCTGGTTATTTTTCAGGATCTGAGACCCGATCTGATCACGTAAAAGGAGGCCTTCGTCATGAACCCAAAGAAGCTTTTTACAGCACTAGTGCTGTTTGCAGTCATAACTTTTTCCCTCACCGCCTGTTGGCAACAAAAACCGATCACGATTGGTTTTGTGGCCAGCCTCACTGGCAGTACCTCCGAGTTGGGAGTTGACGGGCGCAATGGGCTGATGCTGGCGGTCGAAGAGGTGAATGAGAAAGGGGGAATCAACGGCCGGCGCGTCGAGGTGGTGGTCAAGGATGACCAGAATGATCCCCAAATCGGTCTGGCGGCAGATCAGGAGCTTTATGAAGCCGGCATTTCTTTTATCGTCGGGCATATGACCAGCAACATGGCGGCCTTGAGCGTGCCCTTTGTCAACAGCAAAGATATGTTAATGATTAATCCGACGATGAGTGCCACGACACTGTTTGGTCAGGATGATCATGTCGTTGGGGTCATCTCGGCTAATGGTGATCAGGCCCAGGTCATCACAGAAAGCATGGCAAAAAAAGGTCTCGGGTTGAAGGTAGCCGTGATTTACGAATCCCGGAATCTGGCGTATACCGGGACGGTAAAAGACGGAATCGAACGGGAAATCGCAAAACAGGGTGGGCAAATTATTTATCAGGAGGATTTTTTATCCGGTGACAATCCCAACTACCTGGATATTTCAAAACGGCTTTTAAGTAGCCAACCGGACAGCATCGTCATTCTGGCCTCATCCTTTGATGCGGCGATGTTCTGCCAGCAGTTTTATAAACTCAACAATCAGACCCCGATTTATCTGGCCGCCTGGTCGATGAACAATGATCTGCTCTTACAGGGCGGAGCGGCGGTCGAAGGGGTTGCTCTTTCAAGTATCATCGATCTGGAGTCACAGGTCCCGGCCTATCTGGACTTTCGTGAGAAATATCTCAAAACCTATGGCGCCGAGCCGACTTTTGCCGCCGTCCGCACCTATGAAGCGGCGATGGTGTTGTTCGAAACATTGGCCCAAACCAAAAGCACCGATGCCAATGCGGTGCGCCAGGCGATTCTTGAAAAAGGTAGTTTTGCAGGACTTCAGGATACCATCACGATCAATGAATACGGCGATGCGAGTCGGACGATTTATGAATATGTGGTCCAGAATGGTAAATTTAAAAAGGTGGAATAACAAATGAAGCGGATTAAGAAGCTGCGAGATTATATTCTGATCAACAATATGCTGTCCATCATCATCCCGCTGATTCTCGTGGGTTTTCTGGTGACGCCACTGATTTATAATTATCTGATCAAAGACATGCAGGAAAAAAATACCATGATTGCGGCAACCATCGCTCAACGGATGTCGGATTTTATCGATGAGTCGTACCTGGTGCTTGATCAGTTAAATCATTTGCTGGCTGATGGCACCCTCAAAGAGGACGCCACCATCCAGGCTTATTTAAACGGGATGCTTGAAAATTCCAAATCGATCGAGGGTTTTGAAGTGATTGATGCCAATGGAATCGTTAAGTACAATGCACCCCAAAATATCAATATTCTGGGCGCAAACCGTACCGGTCAGCCGTTTTTTTCAGTCACCCGGGACTCCGGGAGTACCTTTGTGTCGACTTCCTTTATTTCACAGCAGACCGGTCAGCCGACCATCACCATCGCCATTCCCGCTACGGAAGGCGTGCTGGTGGCTTATTTAAATCTGGAAGAAATCAGCATAGTGTCGCTGAACCATATCAAAACCTTTGGTGATACGGTAACGGTTGCCATCACCGATGACAATGGCGTTTTTATTTCCAGCCCAAACATCAAAAAGGTTTATCAGCGCGAGATTGAAGCTAATTTTAAAGATATTCACCCTGATAGCGGAGAGCAGCTCCATACCTTAACCGATGATGGTCAAGCCGCGATGGTCAGTCATGCCGATGTGGCCAATGCCAACTGGCATGTCTTTGTTTATGAGTCCTACGATTCTATTTATGCAGCCCTACAGTCTTTTATCGGGATGATGCTGTTATTTACCTTGTTGCTCGCGATCTTATCGCGGTTTGTGGCCCGGCTGGTTTTCAAAGACATCAACCAGTCCTTCAAGGAGCTGAACCGCCAGACCAAAGAAATCGCCGCTGGTGATTATCGCCAGCTTGGTGAGGATAATCGTTTTGATGAATTCAATACCCTGACGGAGAACTTCAATGGAATGGTGACCTCCATCGAGGAGCGTGACAAAACTTTAAAGACGCTGGCTTTTTATGACCCTCAAACCCAATTACCCAATGCCGCATACTTAAGCGAGCGGCTGAGCCAGTATCTTTTGGACAGTCAAAAAAGAATCGCGGTGATTTGTTATGATATCGAAAATTTTAAGCGGATCAATGATACCTATGGCCCGTCTTTTGGCGATCAAATCCTAAAAATTATGGGCGAAAAGATCGAGCAGATGAAATTGAGCCGGGGTGTCATTGCCCGGATTACCGGCTCCAACTTTATCCGGGTACTGACGGATTTTGACAATCCTGACGAGGTACTGACAGAAATCAAAGCGTTCAGACGGGTATTTAACCAGGGAATCACCGTTAATGAAAACAATATCTATATTCATTTTCATGTCGGGATTGCCCTATATCCCGATGATGCAAAAACCGTCGAGGAGCTGATCCAGTATGCCCATGTCGCCTCTGATATAGCCAAGCAGCAGGGAAAATCGCAATATGCTTTCTTTGAAAGCAGTATGAAGAATAATCTGCTCCGAAACATGACGCTGGAGAATTCATTGCGTCTGGCGATTGAGAATAAAGAGTTCTCGCTTCATTATCAGCCACAGATTGATGTCAGGACCCAAGCGGTTCGGGGGTTTGAAGCGCTGATCCGCTGGGAACATCCCCAATTGGGGAAAATCTCACCATTGGACTTTATTCACATCGCCGAATCCACCGGCCTGATTGTTCCGATTGGCGCCTGGGTCATGGAGACCGCCTGTCACAAAATGGTCGACCTGAACAAAAAAACCGGATCGAAGCTGATCATTTCAGTTAATATTTCACCAGTTCAGCTCAGTCATGAGCAGTTTCCCGCAATGGTCGAAGATATCCTAAAAAGTAGTGGTTTGGCCTCGGAGCTGCTGGAGCTGGAAATTACTGAAAATCTGTTTATTCATTCCTTTGAAGAGGCGATTGAGATTATTAAACGCTTGAAGGCGATTGGCATTAAGATGTCACTCGATGATTTCGGAACCGGCTATTCTTCTTTGGCGTATCTGAAAAACCTGCCGGTTGATACCTTAAAAATTGATCAGGCGTTTACCCGGGATCTGCTGGTTAATAAAAACAATGAAAGTCTGATGGAGTCGATTATTATGATGGCTCATATTCTGGAAATGGATGTCATTGTCGAGGGGGTTGAAGAACTGGAACAATTTGACTGCCTGAAAACCTATCACTGCGATCATGTTCAGGGGTATTATTTTTCAAAGCCGATTGATGAATCGCAAATCGAACTTTTTTTACAAGCGTCCACGGCGCAATAAACCAGACCATGGTAAAAAAATAAACGATAACAGAGTCCTTTGGGGGATTCGTAAATAAAGGAGACCAGTAATGAGGCATTTAAACATGAACAAGATGAATTTTCGATGGACGATACTGCTGCTGTTGGTGGCGGTATTTTCTTTGGGGATGGTGCCGGAAAAGGCGATTGCGGCCGAGTATTTTGATATTCTCCAGTACAATGTCGAGATGGATGTGATGGAAGATCACGCCTATCTGATCAACGAAGATTTGACCGTGGCCTTTACGGAACCCCGGCATGGCATCGCAAGGACGATTCCCGTTAAAGGTTCTTTTTATCGTGAGATTGAAGGAAAATCGGTTGAAACGCCTTATCGGGCGATTGTTGACAACATTCAGGTACCGGATCGGGTTTATCAGACGACTGCGACGGCTGAAGACAAGATCATCCGCATTGGCAGCGCCAATCAATTTGTTTCCGACACCCAGAACTACCTAATTTCCTACCGCTGGGATCCGGGCAGTGACCGGATCACAGCGATGGATGATGTCTATTATAATCTGATTGGCAGCGAATGGGACACGGTGATAGAAGCGGCGCAGTTTCATATCACCTTACCGAAAGCCTTTGATCCCAGCCAGGTCGAATTCATGACCGGCAGCTACGGCAGTATTGACACCGGCGCTGTCGACTTCCGGGTTGATGGCAATACCATTGTGGGAAATCTCAACCGGCCATTAAAAGCGTATGAGGGGGTGACCCTGAAAATCAATCTGCCCGAGGGCTATTTTACGCAATCATTCGCTGATGATGTATCGAAGCATTTTTGGGGCAACCCGTTGTCAAAATTTACGACCCTTGGGATCATTCTGCCGTTGCTGTTGGGACTGCTAATCTGGTTGCTGGTCGGCCGTGATAAAAAAGCGGTCGAAACCGTCGAATTCTATGCCCCCAGCGGACTGACGCCTCCGCAGGCGGGTTATATCATCGATGGACACCTGAACACCGGCGAACTGGTCTCGCTGTTTATCTACTGGGCCGATCAGGGCTATCTGCGCATCGAACAGATCGCCTCCTACCGCTTTGATTTACATAAAATCAAAGACCTCCCGGATTCGGCCAATGACTTTGAACACACATTGTTTGATTACCTGTTTTTGTCAAAAGCGTGCTACTCAACCACGGCGTTTGCCGCGGATCTGGGGATCGGGGAGGTGCTTGAAAAGGCCCAGGTACAGACTGAAGCCTATTTTGAAAAGGACGAGCACCGTTTATTTACCAGTCTCTCCCGGACCGCCGCTCAGGTCACCCGGTTTCTGATGTTTATCCCGATTGTGGTGTCGGGGATTTTTGCTTTTAAGGAAATCGGTGTGAGCAGTTACGACTGGACGATCCTTGCCATTGTGGGGCTGATCTACCTGGTGGGACCAATCGCCGGCATCGTGATCATCAACGCGGTGTTACGCAAGCGAAAAGGGATGGTTCATAAAAAAGTAATGACCCAGTTAATGATCGGCGGTATCCTTGGGGGTGTTTCAGCGATTGCAATTGGCGCCATTAATTTTTATTACCTGGGAATAACCGGCCTGATCATGGCCGTCGCGGCTCTGAGCGCCGCCTATGGGACGGCCTGTCTCCAGGCCGTGACACTCAAACGGACCGAGCAAGGGAATCGCTGGTATGGTCAGTTGCTGGGGTTAAAAAACTTTATCCGGCTGGCCGAAAAAGATCGGCTGGAAACCCTGATTGATGAAGATCCACAATATTTTTATAAGGTGTTGCCCTATGCCTATGTTTTGGGAGTAACGGAAAAATGGATCGAGCGTTTTGCTGGTTTGGCGATGATCCGGCCACAATGGTATGATGGTTCCGAATATAATCGCGATTTTTATCCGACCATCTTTGCGGCTGATTTTACCAGCAGCCTGAACCGCGTGGGCGGGGCAGTCAAGGCCGCAAGTATGCCAGTCAGCGATTATCAGGATCATGACTCCAGTGGTTTTGGCGACAGTGGCTTTTCGGGCGGCGGCGGTTTTTCCGGCGGCGGCGGTGGCGGTGGCGGCGGTAGCAGCTGGTAGCCGCAAAGCGGCTGGCATTTTCCGATAGATCTTTGTTTCGGGTTATGCTATGATCAGTTTATCAATATAAGAGGTCATTGCGAAATGAAAAAACACCGAACAATGGTTGCTTTGGGTGCAGTTTCCACAAACAATTTTGTAACGTGTAGGCGAACAGTTCGGAGAACTGTACGCCGTACAGTGTAGAAATTGTTTCGTGCGAAACTGGGCCCAAAGCTCACGTCAGTTTCGCAATTACCTACATCAATAAACCGAAGGAGAACCGGATGAATAAACCAATTCTTGTCATACCGATGGGCGATGCGGCCGGCATCGGACCGGAAATTACGGTCAAAGCGCTGGCGGAGGCTGGTGTGTCCGAGCTGGCCAATCTGGTGGTGGTGGGGGATCATAAGGTGCTGGCCGAGGCACTGACCTTTACCAATGTCGATCTGAAAATCAAGCGCATTGACGAACCCCGGGAGGGAAACTTTTCACCCGGGGTTTTAAATCTGATTGATCTGGACAATATCGCGCTTAGTCAATTAAAAATGGGGGCGGTGCAGGCGATGACCGGCAGAGCCGCGTATCAGTACATCGAAACGGCGACGCAGCTCTGTCTTGCTAAAAAAGCCGCGGGGCTGGTGACGACCGCGATTAACAAAGAATCGCTCAAAGCGGCCGGGGTGACCAATCTCGGTCATACCGAAATCATCGCGGCCTTAACAAAAACCGCTAAGCCGCTGACACTGTTTCAGGTTCACAACCTGCGGGTCTTTTTTTTGAGCCGCCATG
>CAZEBY010000060.1:0-15868 GCA_964510565.1 uncultured Lachnospiraceae bacterium
TCGCCCGCCGGAATTCCGGGTAACCTTCGTAACCCAAAGTCACCGAAAAACGAACCACGGTTGCTTCACTGACGCCGACACTTTTGGCCACCATCACCGCCGACATTTCAGCCACATTTTCATAATGACTTAGCATATAGTCAGCAATCAGTTTATGAGATTTACTAAGTTTTGGATAACGCTTCTTAATTGCTGAAAAAATATCACGGCTTTCTTTTACACTTAAAACGTCTTTCATCTTCACCTCGTTCTCTGGATGATGACTAATGTGGGGGGGCAAATTCGATTCAATGTGCGAAAATGATGGGCCACAAAAGGAGCTTTTAGGACTTCGCACCAGGCAAGAACCGCTTGCGATTCTTCAAGTCCCCCCGGATGCCCCGGATAAAGACCAATGGTCATCATTCCTCCAGCCAATAATAATCGCAATGCATCATTTAGTGCTTTGATCGTTGTTTCGCCTTTTGTAATAATGGCTGGGTCGCCCCCGGGAAAATAACCGAGATTGAACATAATCGCTTTAACAGCTTGCTCGCCAACCCCAGCATCGTTCAATGTCGTATTTAAAAATTCGTGACTTTTGCACACTAGGGTAACATTGTCTGAAAGGCCGCTTTTCTGCAACATTTTTTGGGTTTGCCCGATAGCTGCTGCCTGAATATCAAAGGCAAACACTTGTCCGGTTTCGCCGACACTTTGCCGAAGAAACAGGGTGTCCTGACCGGTTCCAGCGGTGGCATCGACTGCAATATCACCCGGTTCAAGGACCGGCCGCAAAAAATCCCAGGCCAAATCAGTGACCCGCAACGGCTTATTTTTCACTACAGCCGGCACAGGGTTTGAAAAACTCTCCGACAAAATCCCGGTGGATCAGTTTTTCACCTTCTTCGATTAGTTCATGTTCTTTGAAATATGTGGTAAATTCGCCGGTATAACCCTGTACCGTCAGAATGGTACAACCTTCTTCGGCCATTTTGTAAAGCAGCGTCCGGATGATGCCATCAAATACCGCCATCGCCTGATCACCCTGATAGGTCATAATCATCTCGTAAATATCAACCTGTTCTGCCCCATAAAAAAAGCGAACTGCTCCCAAAACTTCAGACTTGGCTGTGTCCTCGGCCACAATATAAAGATCCCGTTCTTTTTCTTTTTCTGGAAATAATGCCTGTATTTGGCTAAATGATTTTGGAAATCCTATCTTTACCATTCGTTTTCTCCTTTTAAATAAATAATTTCGTCATGTTTTAAATATCGCCATTCTCCGGGTTTCAAATTCCCCAAGCTCAGTTTACCAACGGCTACCCGTTTTAAGTCAATAATTGGGTGACCGATCGCCGCACACATTTTGCGGATCTGTCGTTTTTTTCCTTCATGAATCTGCATTTCCAGCAAACTGGTCTCGCGATTCGCTTTTAGTACCTTGATGGCAGCCGGGGCAGTGCGATAGTCCTCAATATCGATGCCGTGACGGAAGGCTTCCAGACTGCTTTTGTCAGGACAGCCCTTGACCAGACCAACATAAGTCTTGACGAACTCATGACTGGGGTGAGTCAGCCGGAAGGTCAGATCGCCGTCATTCGTCAGCAACAGCAGACCTTCTGTTTCCATATCCAGGCGTCCGACGGTGTAAAGCCGTTCTTTTATCGGCACCAGATCCAACACCCGCTGACGACCATGAGTATCCTCCGAAGTTGATAAGACTCCTTTGGGTTTATTGACCATAAGATAGATTTTTTCCGAAGTATTGAGTCTTTTTCCAGCGACAATGATTTCATCTTGTTCTGGCTCAACCGGAAAACCGGGCTCACGGATGGTGATCCCATTGACCTGAACCAGACCCTTTTGGATCAATTCCTCAGATTTTCTCCGGGAAGCCACCCCACACTGAGCCATGTATTTTTGAATTCTCATTGAGCTGCCTCCAGAATCTGGGCATCACCCATGGTTTTCTCCAGCATCCCGGCCAACAACGCTTCACTGGAATCATCGGTGTTTTGCGATTCATTCTTGAGCAGCTCCAAATCAAAACTTTCCTGTTTTCCCTGGGAAAAAACCTCAAACTCCGGCATTTCTTTAAGACTTGTAAAACCCATTGTTTTTAAAAAAGCATTAGTTGTCTTATAAAGAATCGGACGACCCGGGGCTTCCAGGCGACCACCGTCGCAAATCAGTCCCCGATCCAGCAAACGCTGAATCGCACTGCTGGAGCTGACTCCTCGGAGTTCATCAACGGCCAGCCGGGTAACCGGCTGACGGTAGGCAATAATTGCCAGGGTTTCCAGCGCCGCTCGAGATAAACCGTTTTTTTCCTGCTGGTGAGTAATTTCTTTGATATACCGATAATATTCCGGTTTTGTGGAAAGCTGGTAGGTATCCTTTATTTGAACCAGACGAATGCCTCTGGCTTTTGATTGATAATCCTGTTTAAGAATCTCCATGGCAAATTGCACTTCTGCTACTGATTTGTCCAGACATCGGCACAGTTCCGACATCGAAACTCCATCGCCCGCGCCGAAGAGAACCCCTTCAATGACACCGGCCAGTTCATCACTGTTCACTATTCTCCACCTCCCTATGTATTTGAAAATCAATAAACACCCGATTTTGAAGCAATCGCAACCCGCTGGTTTTAACCATCTCCAGCAACGACAGCAGGGTTACCACCACTTCCTCCCGAGAAATGTCGGGACGGAGCAGCTCTGAAAAGCTGACTCCGTCATCGCCAGCCTGAACCAGAATCTCCGTTATTTCGGCAATTTTTTCTTCAATACTGAATAATTCCCGGATGATCTTCTGCGGCGGCGCAATCGCCTCATTCTCCTCTTCCCTCTGAAACAACAGCCGTTTAAAGCACTGTTCCAGGACGTAGGGATCAATAACCAGTGGCGCCGCTTCCGTATTTTGTGGAATGTACTCCGGATCGCGATAAATGGCACAAAGCTCCTCTTGCTCCCGTGACTGAAAATAACGACTGATCTCTTTAAAGACCTTATATTCCACCAGTTGACGAACCAGTCTGGCCTGAAAATCTTCGGCATCTTCCTGCTCGGTCTCGGTTATTGGCAGTAATGCCTTGGCCTTGATCTCCAGCAGTCTGGCCGCCATCACAATGAACTCACTGGCTACATCCATATCCATGTCCTGCCAGCTGCGAATCTGCAATAAATATTGGTTGGTGATGTCAGCGATGGAAATGTCACAAATATCGATTTTATTTTTCTGGATCAGATTGATTAGCAGATCCAGGGGTCCTTCAAAAGTCTCCAGACTCACTGCATATGCCATCATCAGGACCAGATCAGATTAAAAATTGGCAGTAATATCGCAAAAAACAGGCTCGATATCCCATTAATAACCGGATTGATTATCAATCCCAATAATCCGGTAAACGCCAAGACAAAAATTGCAATCATGCCATAGCGCTGATATTTATAATAAGTCATCAATGCCTTTGGCGGTAAAAATAAAACCAGAATCTGCGATCCGTCCAGCGGCGGAATTGGAATAATATTAAAGACCGCAAACATAATATTATAAATATAAATATACTGCAGTACCAGCATCAATACTTCATTGTTAAGCGGAACCACCGCCAGATAGGCAGCCATTCCTAAAAATGCCAGAATTAGATTGGTGAGCACCCCCGAGAGCGATACCACAATCATGCCTTTCTTGCGATCTTTAAAATTTCCGGGATTGACCGGCACCGGTTTGGCCCAACCAAACCGGAATAGCAGCATCGAGATAAAACCCAGGGGATCGATGTGTTTCAGCGGGTTTAAGGTTAATCGCCCGGCATTTTTAGGGGTTGGATCCCCCATTGAATCAGCGGCATAGCCGTGGGCCATTTCATGAAAACTGATGGCAATCAGTATTCCCGGCAGGCTCAAGATTAGATTATAAAAATAGTCTGGTGTAAAATTAAACATTATTCTTACCTCGTAATTTGAGATTGCATCTTTGATTTACTCAAACCAACGCTTTTTTGAAGCTACCGCTTTGACAAATCAATTTTTTTCTGCTCCTCGCTCAGGTGTTTATCCGATGCGTTGAAGCGATGATGCATAATACAAAATAGATGATTTATTCTAATGCTCTGCATCGAAATAAACCATCTATCCTCATTGAACATTATTATTATTCTGCTATCAGTCTTCTTGCGGCTATGGTGAAATAATAACCCAGCGCTGCAACGGTTTTACCATCAATGAACTGTCCGTTGATAAACAGAGTGCGAGCCGTCCGTACGGGAATTTTAACAATTCGGATAAATTCGTCAGGGTCTTCTTCCAATGGGTCCCAAGCAAACTCGGTTGCACAATAAAGGGTAATTTTCTCCGAACAATAACCCGGCGTCGGAATAAACTCCCCCAGTCTAAACAGATTAAGCGGTCGATAACCAATTTCCTCGCGACATTCGCGGATCGCTGCTGCTTCGGGGTCTTCTCCACTTTCTAGCAGACCAGCCGGTATTTCGGTCAGCAGTTGCTGACTGGCAATCCGGTATTGTTTTACAAAGAGCATCTGTCCATCTTTAACCGCTAAAACGGCTACTGCACCCTGATGCTCAACAATCTCCCGTTTTGACAAGCTGCCGTCCGGAAGCTCCACCTGATTCACTTTTAACTTAACAATCCGACCATCATAAATGACATCGCTTTTTATGGTTTTTTCAAACTGTTTCATGGCCACCCTCAACCTGTTTTTCGGAGATTAATCGTTCCAGCTCATCCATAAACGAAGCAACATCCTTAAATTGACGATATACAGAGGCAAAACGGACATAAGCAACCTGGTCCATGCTCTTTAAAGCACCCATGACCTGTTCGCCAATCAGTGAGGATGGCACTTCTTTCATTTCACTTTGATACAGACTCCGTTCCAGATCATCAACCACCGTTTTAATCGCATCAATGGGAACCGGTCGTTTTTCACAGGCCTTAATCATACCATTAAATATTTTATTTTTATCGAAGGCTGTTCGCTGACCACCCTTTTTTACCACGATCAGGGGAATATTTTCGACCCGTTCGTAGGTGGTAAACCGTTTATTACAGCGGTTGCATTCCCGACGTCGGCGGATCATTGTTCCCTCTTCAGATGGCCGTGAATCAACCACCTTGCTGTCATCGAACGCACAATACGGACATTTCATTGCTTTTATTCTTGAGTCAGAAAATCGGGAATTGAAAATTCACCAACTGATTCATTGGCACTTTTGACAACTTTTTTAATCACCGCTTTCTTTTCTTTTTCGCCGCCCGATAAAAAGCCGGTGGCGATAACGGTAATTTTGATTTCGTCGCCTAAAGATTCATCAATGGTAGCCCCAAAAATAACGTTGGCATCCGGATCAGATGCTTCTCTGGCGATGCTGGCCGCCTTATCGACTTCAAATAATGACAGGTCTTCACCCGCAGTGATATTAAGCAGCACCCCAGTTGCCCCATCGATCTGGGTTTCCAGTAATGGACTGAGAATTGCCTGTTTAGCAGCCTCTTCGGCACGATTATCCCCGGTTGCCCGACCAACACCCATATGGGCCAGACCGGTATCCTTCATAATGGTTTTAACATCGGCAAAGTCAAGGCTGATCAGTCCTGGCATCGCGATCAGATCAGAGATACTCTTGACACCCTGTAGCAACACATCATCCGCTAATTTAAACGCATCTTTTAGTGATGTTGATTTATCGGCCATTCTTAAAAGCCGGTCATTGGGGATCGTCACCAATGAATCAACATTTTCCTGTAAAAATTCACTGGCAATCTGAGCATTACGCATCCGCACCCGGCCTTCAAAAGAGAATGGCTTGGTGACCACACCAATGGTTAAAATCCCCATGTCTTTGGCGATTTTTGCAATAATCGGAGCCGCTCCAGATCCGGTCCCGCCGCCCATTCCAGCTGTTAAAAACAGGAGATCAGTGTCTTTGATCATATCGGCAATGGCGTCTTTGCTTTCTTCAGCAGCTTTCTGACCAATCTCAGGATTCCCTCCGGAACCAAGTCCCTGAGTGATCTTTTCCCCGATTTGAAGTTTTTTTTCGGATAAAGCTAAGGCCAAGGCTTGTTTATCGGTATTAATCGCAATGAAATCAACACCCTTCATCCCGGCTTCAATCATCCGGTTTATGGCATTATTTCCGCCACCACCAACACCTATAACGCGAATTTTTGCAAAATTATCGTAATTTCCATCTAATTCAAACACTTTTATTCCTCCTCTTACTAAACAGCTTTCTCGTTCTAAATTGAAATCTCGTGTATCTTTTTTCCTGAAAATTGAATTATTTCAGGTGTTTTTTATTGTTAATAACACTTCTTTACCTTATTATATGACTAAAGAAATGTTCACCCCCTTATATTAACCTTTATTTACAAATTTTTCAACTATTGAATAATAAATTAAGTAAAATAACACCAATATTTTATAACAACACAAAATCATCTGCAAAATATCATAATATTCCCAACTTTTTACCGGGGTTTGATTACCGGCTTTGTTCCCGCTGCCAAATTGATAATCATATTACTGGTATTTTTATCCAAATTTGTTTGAATGTAGGCTTTATTTTCCATATAATTGTCATAATCCCAAAGAATAAAAACCGTCCCATTCTTGGTGACTATTTCATAGGTGTTCACCTCAGTCATCCGGATCTCGGATATTTTTGCCAAATTGCCATCATCTTTTAATTCTTTTAGAACGTTCATCACCGTGTCAAAACGCCAATAGGGTTCAACAATTACCGCTTTGCCAATTTCTGAAATTGTCACGGCATCACTGCCAAAAACCAGCGGAATATCGGTTTTTCTCAGGTATTCCCCATCTTCAATCAGTTTCTTGTCTTCAGTAAGATAATAAACCTTATTATCATAATTAACCGCACAAATCGGTATCGACTCGACCATACGAATCAGAATCTTGTTGGGCATGATCTTGGAAATTTCCAATTCATCCAGATTCATCAGCGCATTAATGTTATAATTTGCCTGATTAACATCGATCAGAAAAATACTTTCCCCCATGTTGATACCCGATGCGCCTATAACTGTCTCCGTATCAACAATCTCATTACCAACCACTTCGATTTCCGCCACATTGAAGATTCCCAGGTTAACAGCCTGATAGGCACCAAAACTGATCCCTCCAATTACTCCCAAAATAATCAGGATGGTAATCAGACCTTTCATGATGCGTTTACGCTTATTGGCTTTTCGCTGCCGGCGCCGTTGCTCCCGAATTTCCTGCTTTGTCGGCTCGTGGTTTTGCGGTTTCTTGATGATTTTTTCTTTGGATTTCTTCTTTGATCGTTTCATTAATTCTCCATTAATTTCTTGATTTCATCATAAATCCGATCTCCAGCATTGTTAATACTCAGTTTCTTTGTTATTCGACCCATATTTTGACGTTTTTCGTCGTCATCCAATAGCGTTTCAACCGTTTGAATCAGCAGCGCTCCGGTCAGATCTTTGTCTTTAATCAGAACCCCACCGCCCGGATCGGTAATCACCCGGGCGTTGAATTCCTGATGATTTCCAGCAGCCATTGGGTAGGGAACCAGGATCGCAGGCACCCCGACTGCCTGGATTTCAGCGACTGACATGGCTCCAGAACGGCTGATCACCAGATCAGCAGCTCCTAAAAGACGATGTACCTCATTGCTGTAGGCTTCCACAAAAACATGACCCGATGGAAAGAGCCCCAGGTTTTCAACTTCTTTTTTGATCGACTGATACTGATCTTTGCCAGTTAAATGATAAATGACCCGATCGTCCCGATCTTGATATGATGCAATCAGAGCCAGCGCGCTCAGGTTGATGGAGCCAGCCCCCTGGCTACCACCCATGATCAGCACCATTTTTTGATCCGAAGCGAGATTCAGTTTTTTTCGCAATGAATTGCGGTCAATCTGGTGATATTCTGACCGCACCGGATTTCCAGCCAGAAAGGTGCGTTCCTTGGGGAAATACTGCTCGGCTTCTTTAAAACTGATGGCAATCCGATCGACCCGTTTACCCAACATCAGATTGGTTTTACCGGGATAGGCATTTTGTTCGTGAATCATCGTTTTGATTTTCCGCCGGCTGGCGATCAAAAGCAATGGTCCGGCGGTAAAACCGCCAGTGCCAATGACCAGGTCGGGCTGATATTTGGCAATTATTTTTTTTGCATCGTTGAGTCCGTCAAAAATCCCTTTAACTGCCGCCAGGGTTTCCAATGAGACCTTTCGTTCAAAACCTCTGACGCGAATATACTCAAGCGGATAGCCGTACTGGGGGATAATATTTTTTTCCATCCCCACCCTCGATCCGATAAAAATAATCTCAGCCCCGGGATTTTCAGTTTTTATTTTTTCAGCAATGGCCAGTCCCGGGTAGATATGTCCCCCGGTTCCACCGGCTGCAATCAGTACTTTCACCGTCTACCTCACAATCTTCTTCTTATTCAACGCTGGTTTTCGACTCGGCTCGATTTTCTTGCCGAGATCAACATTTCTGGAAATATTTAAAATCGGACCCATCATCGCAAACAGAATGATCATCGAAGAACCGCCGGCGCTGATAAAGGGTAAGGCCATCCCGGTTACCGGAATAATCGCCGAGGCAACCCCGATATTCACCAAAACCTGGAATGCCAGCAACAGCATAACACTGCTGGTGTACAAATAGGCGAAGGTATCCGGAGATTTCTGAGCAATCTGAAAACCCCGCCAAATCACAAAGGCGAATACGCCTAAAACCAGCAAGCAACCGATAAAACCAAATTCTTCAGCAATATTGGCAAAGATAAAGTCATTCTGTAACTCCGGCAAAAACAAGTATTTCTGTTTGCCATTACCCAAGCCCCGACCAAAGATGCCACCGGTGCCGATGGCTAAAAGCGACTGTGAGATCTGGTAGTCATACCCGCCTTTACCCAAAAAAACATTAAAACGATCCAACCGCCAGGGTTCGGCAATCATTAAGGCGACCACCGCCAATATCCCAAAACCCAGATAGGGGTAAAATAGTTTGAATTTAATCCCGCCAAAATAAAGTACTCCGACAGCAGCCAGGGCAATCGCCATGGCCGCACTTAATGACGGTTCAATGGCCGTCAGACCGCAGATCAGTCCCAGCGGAATCATACAATTTAATAAAAATGGCATGTTTTCTTTGATAATGCTGGGTTTCCGGGAAATAATGGTACTGAAATAAAGAATCACGGCGACCTTGGCAAATTCCGATGGTTGAAAAGTAGTTACTTTTAAATCGATCCACCGTCTCGCATCATTTACCTTTAATCCGATTCCCGGGATCAAAACAATCATCAATAGAAAAACAGAAATTACAATGCCCACCAGATAGTATTTTTTATAAACCCGGTAATCAATCCTGCTCATAAAACCCATTACAGTCACACCCAAAATAACAAAAACCAATTGCTTCAAGAACAGGGCGTAACCTTTTTCACCACTGATCGTGGATGAGTACATGCTGGCACTAAATACCATAATTACCCCAATACCCGCCAATAGCATCAGGGCAATCAAAAAGGGGCGATCTATTTTTCCATTCTTCATGGTTTACTCCTCGGTTTCTTATTGATTTTCGGTCACCAATCGCTTAAATACCCGACCGCGGGTCTCGTAATTGTCAAACATATCCCAACTGGCACAGGCCGGTGATAACAAAACGGTATCACCGGATACCGCTAAGGCTTTGGCACAGGCAACTGCTTGCTCGTAATTGTCTACCTTGTTGATGGCGGTAAAACCCTTGGAGTTAGCCGATTTGATCAGATCATCCGCAGTCACACCTAACACAATCAGTTGTTTTACCCGTTTTGCCACCAGCTCCATCAGCTCCGAATAATCTTCCTTTTTATCATAGCCGCCGGCCAGCAAAATAATTGGTTCCTTCACCGCATTGAGGGCTGTAATGGTGGCGTTGGTGTTCGTACCTTTGGAGTCATTGATATAAGTCACGCCCGCAAAACAACCGACCATTTCCAGACGATGCTCCACGCCTTTAAAGGTTTTAAGCACCTCGACGATCACGTTCAGTTCGACCCCGGAGAAATAAGCCAGGGTCAGCGCTGCCAGAGCATTCATGGTGTTATGGGGCCCGATGATGCCCAGTTCGTTTTCGCGACATACAAAGATCATTTCCCGGCCGTTGTTAATATAGATTTCGCCAGCCAAACACCAGGCACCAAAATCCACAGTTTTGTGATAACTGAAAAAAGCTTTTTTTGAAATTGCCTTTTCACCCAATTGGCAGACCAGCGGATCATCCCCATTGAGTACCAGCAGATCTTCAGCGGTTTGATTTTCAAAAATCCGGCCTTTGGCATTCACATAATTCTCCATCGTCAGATGGCGATCCAGATGATCAGGGGTCAGGTTTAGAATCGCAGCCGCCCGGGGCCGAAAGGTATGTATCGTCTCCAATTGGAAGCTGCTGATCTCGGTTACAAAGACTTCGTCTTCGGTAGCACTGTCAACGTAGTTGGTAATGGGATCACCGATGTTTCCCACTACATAGGTGCCATGACCGGACGCTTTAAATATTTCTCCCAGCAGTGTGGTGGTAGTGGTTTTACCATTGGTTCCTGTGACTGCGATAAAAGGTGTTCTTGTCAATCGATAGGCCGCTTCAACCTCTCCAGTGACAGGAATACCCTGTTCGTATGCCGCTTGAATAATTGGAATAATCAGCGGAACTCCCGGACTGACCACCACTTCATCAATTGCCTTTAAAATTTCCAGGCTTGGCTGCATCCCGAAAATTGATTCAAAATCAGGATTTTTTTCATATTCCAGAATCTGGGGAAATTCTTTTAAGACAATCCCCGATGTCCGGGTATCGGTTAATACCACCACTTCGCCGTGTTTTAACAATAATTCGGTGACCGCTACCCCACTCCGGGCAGCGCCTATTACCAGGGTCCGTTTTTTCATAATGCGCTTCTCCTATCCTAAACAAATAAATGCAATAGTCACAAAAATGGCGGTGATAACCCAAAAAACGGTAACAACCCGGGTTTCGCTCCAGCCTAACAGTTCGAAATGATGATGAATCGGAGCCATCTTGAAAAATCGCTTGCCGCCGGTGGATTTAAAATAGCCGACCTGAATGACAACCGATAAGGCCTCAATGACAAACAGCGCTCCAGCGATCAGCAGAAAAATCTGCAGCTGGGTGATTATCGCCATAACCACCACTGCTCCTCCTAATGCCATTGAACCGGTGTCTCCCATAAAAATGTCTGCCGGATTCGAATTATGTCTTAAAAAACCCAAACAGCCACCAATAATGGCCCCAATAAAAATACTGGTATTGGCCTGGGGCAGAATCAGTGAGCCTACAAAAAAGAAAATGGCAACAATCAAGGTAACGCCTGACGCCAAACCGTCCAAACCATCGGTTAAATTAACCGCATTGACAATTGATACCACTGCAAAAAAAGTAAAGGGCACATACCAGATTCCAAAATCAACAGACATGTTCAGTAACGGCACGACCAGTTTTGAACCAATGGCCGGTGAATAATACGCATAAAGGGCAATAACCAGAGCGCCAATACACTGAAGTACCATTTTCTGCCAGGCTCGCAGACCCAAGTTATGTTTTTTGGCTACCTTGATATAGTCATCAATAAAACCCACCGCACCGAAATAGAGCATCACCAGAATCGGGAAAAAGTCCCAGTTTCCAATCAGCGCCGACAATATCATAAACGCTACTAAAACACCCAGTTGAATCACCACCCCCCCCATGGTTGGCGTTCCTGATTTTTCCAGATGGCTTTGCGGGCCTTCTTCCCGGATCGCCTGTCCGAATTTTAGACGTTTGAGCATCGGGATAAAACGGGGTGTCACAAAATAGACAACCAAAAAGGAAACAAGCAGGCTTATCATTCCCGTTTGCAAACTTGTCATCTCCATTATTTCCCACCTTCCTTTATAAAATCAATCACCCGTTCCAATCGCATGCCTCGGGATGCTTTGATCAGAATGATATCTCCCGGCTGGATGAGCGCTTTTAAACAGGCCCCGGCCGCCAGTGCATCAGCAACCTGATAGACTGTTCCGGCATGATCATAACCTTGACAAATCGCCTGTCCCAGCTGGCCAACACCAATCAGAAGATCCGCTTTATTCCTGGCATAGTTTCCCACTTCAACATGGGCAGCCGGTCCATGTTCGCCCATTTCCAGCATGTCCCCAAGAACGGCAATCTTTCGCTGGTAGTCACACCCCAGCGCCGCCAAAACATCCAGCGAGGCTTTCATGGCATCCGGATTGGCATTGTATGAGTCATTGATCACCTTGATTGAGCCCACTGTGAAAATATCCATCCGATTGCCGCTGGGGACAAAGGCGTCCAGCCCTCTTTGAATCTCCGCTTGGGTCATTCCATAAAAATACCCCAAACCGATCGCTACCAGGCAATTATAAACATTGTGTTTACCGGGGTAGTTAAATGTATAGCCCTCGTTTCGCGCTTCCCACTCCACCTGAATTTCCAGACCAGTCTGAGTTGACGTGTAGTGCATGGCTTTTACGGTATGCGCTCCCTCGATACCAAAGCTTCTGACCTGGTAAAGATTTTTTTCGGACTTGAGCTTCTTTAAAAAAGCATCATCGCCATTGATATAAGCAACCCCATCGGCCGTTAAGGTCTGGAGGATCTCTTTTTTGGCCTGATAAATATTATCCTGGGTTTTCAGGCGTTCAATATGGCTAAGTCCCACATTGGTGATCACACTGATATCCGGATCCACCAGCTCGATTGATTTTTCAATATCCCCGAGATGATCCATTCCCATTTCAATCACAGCAATCTGATGATCAGGCCTAAGATTAAACAAGGTCTGAGGAATGCCGTATTCATTATTGAAGTTTCCTTCGGTTTTTAAGGTATTAAACTTTTGTGACAGTACTGCCGCCACCAGATCCTTGGTGGTTGTCTTGCCACTGCTGCCAGTAATGGCAATCACCGGTATCTGGTAGCGATGGCGGTTAAAGCCCGCCAGCGCTTTCATCGCTGCCAGGGTGGAAGACACATAGATGACCGTCATATCCGTCGGAAACGATCGGTTTCTCTCCTGAGTCAGACAAACCTTGCCGCCATTTGAAAAGGCCTGATTGATGTAGTCATGACCGTTATTAGTTTCCCCGATAATGGGCACATATAAATCATTGTTTTTAATTTTGCGGCTGTCGATGGCAATATTTGAAATTGCTATTGAGTGATTTCCCTGAAGCAATTCACCCCGGGTAATTTCAAGTATTTTATCGATACTGATACTTTCCATGGATACTACCTGAACTTTCTTTGTTATTTTAGTTTGATTTCAATTTTTCTTTTTCATCACAAAATTCCACTGTTCAAAAAGACCTAAATATTATATCAAACTTTAAACATAAAGAAAAGCAAGGATTTCCCCCTCGCTTTTCTTTTGATCTTTTATGGGGTAAACGTTACGCTGACGTCACTGCCCTTTTCCACAACAGTTGTTGCTGCCGGAGTCTGGCTTGATGCAAAACCATTCCCGGTTATCTTAAGATTTAGTCCCAATCCGGTGAGGATTTCATTGGCACTTTGAATCGATAGCCCTTTTAAATCGGGCACAATGACCGTTCCGGCTGCCGCACTGTCAGCATTTCCCAGCGCCAGAATCAATTCACTATTCGGATCGTAGACCGAATTGGTGGGTAAGCTTTGATTCACCACCGTGGAGCCGCTAGTGGCTGGATCAACAACGTATTTTATCCCTTTTTCATTGAGAATACTGATTGCAAAATTGATGTTCTGACCAACCAGATCAGGAACCGTAATGGTTCCTTTTTGAATTTCTTCGGTTGCCGCACCGCTGATCGAGGTATCTGCCGAGTTGTAATTCAGGGCTTGTTTGATTAGACTAATCGCAGTTGGCGCCGCACTGGTGCTTCCATAGGCCCCTGCCGCCGGTTCATCCAAAACCACGTAAACCGAGTATTTGGGATCTTCCACTGGCGAAAAACAATAAAAGGAAGTAACATATTTGGAACTGGAATACTCACCATTGATGAATTTCTCCGCCGTTCCAGTTTTACCGCCAATGCTGTAGCCTTCTGAAAGCGCGGTCATGTCAGCATCATAGCCCACCACCTTACGCATGATTTCTCTGGTGGCCGCCGATGTTTCCTTTGAAATAATCTGTTTCGGCGATTCAATTGCCTGGCCTTTCGTTTCACTGGAGATAATTGTCGGTTTGACATAATAGCCATTATTGACAACGCTATTGAGTGCACTGATGATTTGAATCGGCGTTACCGCCAAACCCTGTCCAAATGAAAAGGTCGCATAATCGACTTCATTGATTCCACCATTAGCCGTCGATAAACGATTGACTATGCCAGCTTCTTCACCATCCAGCTCAATCCCGGTGGTTTCTCCCAGTCCAAAGTTATAAACATACTGATAGAAAACATCCGGATTCAGTTTTTCGATAATCTGAACCAGCCCCGGATTACAGGAATGGGCGATGGCATCCGATACGGTAACACTGCCATGAGGGCCGGTGGCACAGTTGATGACAGCATCGCCAATTTGAATTGATCCTCCACAATAAACCACGGTATCTGGCGTTACCACCCCCTCTTCCAGGGCGGCCGCTCCGGTCAGCGCTTTAAAGGTTGAACCCGGCTCGTAAATAAAACCGACGGCCTGATTCTTATACATTTCAGCCAGTTTTTCCTGCTCGGTTTTTCCGACCAGATCGGCGGCGTGGGTAGCCGCAAAATTCGGATCCAAGGTGAATGGATCATTCAAGTTATAGTCCGGGGTAGTCGCCATCGCCACCACTTCGCCGGTCTTTGTTTCCATCACAATCGCGGTAACACTCTTCGTTTTCCAGGTTGCCGCGGCTTCCTTAACTGCCTTTTCTGCCATCAGCTGAATATTGCTGTCGATTGTCAATACGATATCCTCCCCCTGAACCGGTTCTTTGAGAATTTTTGTCTGGGAAGGAATCTGGTTGCCATCGGCGTCTTTCTGAAAATATACCACACCGTCTTCGCCACTTAAAACATCTTCATAGGTTGCTTCCACCCCGTAGAGTCCACTGTAATCTGTTCCGGTAAAACCGAGAATGTAAGAAGCAAAATTGCCATTGGTATAATAACGGCGGTAATCATCCAGTAATTCAATGCCGTTATAGCTTTCGATTTCGCCGCTTTCGTCTTTAATCGCTTCCGATTCCTTGATTTCCAGAGCTAAAGCGTTGTCAACCTTCCCCATAATCAGAACCGGCTGATTTTCTTTTCGGGTGGCTTTATCATAGAGCGACTCATAATTATAATCCAGATCTTTGGCGATCGCCGAGGCCACCGCTTCAGGGTCTTTAATGTTAATCGGTTCAAAATACAAGGTGCCGTCTTCAATTGTCACCCCGGCAAAATTGTGACTCAGCACAATAACCGCAGCGCCCTGACTAATCCCAGTTTTCACCTCAACAATATCATTCTCCAGAACTGCGATCTTTTTTTGAATATCTTCAACCTTCAAGCCCAGTTTGCTGTTTAGTGTTTTGGCCAGACGTTCCGGGTCTTCGACCTCATAAGGGATCACATTAACCGCCGTAGCTGAAGAATCTTTGGCCAGTACATTTTTGTTGCGATCATAAATATCCCCTCGGGAGGCCTTAATTGGCACTTCTTCAACGAGCTGATCGACTTGTCGTTCGTATTTTCCTGTCGAATTTACAATTTGCAGCGAAAACAATTTCCCAATAACAATAATTAAGCACAATGAAAGTACAACCATGGCAATTATGATGCGATTCTGCTTGCCGACCGGTCCAATCTCTCGTTGTGCCTTCTTTTTTATAT
>CAZEBY010000061.1:0-15839 GCA_964510565.1 uncultured Lachnospiraceae bacterium
TTTGGGTGGTCGTTGAGGTCAGAATCCAGACGAAACGAACAAAATCACCATCGATCACCGGTATCATAAGAATCCGATCGGTCAAACGACCAAGTTCGGTTTCGATATGAATGTTAAAATCGGCCACATTAAGACCATCATTTATTCTGGGAATCGCAAATACCAAACACTGAACCAAATGATCGTATTGACTGACGATCATCTCATCATAAAAAAGCTGCTTTTCTCTGACGGTCACCTTATAATTCTTCATAAAATTCTCCCTTCAGGTATTATTCATCCTCTGGAAATACTGGCCAGTCGGTGATGGTCTCAACCACGTCCCAGTTTTTATTCAGTGCCAAATTTATTTCGCTTTGTGTCAGCTTAGCGATATTAGCTGCCCCTAAACCAATGGCCAGCTTTTCCTGACCGGTACGATCTTTTAGCCCATCCAGTACATTTCGCAGACTGCTTTTGGTCAGGTTGGTACAGGGGGATAGGTCAATGGCAATATTGATATTTAACAGTTTAAGTTCTTTTAGATTAACCGATCCATCAAACATTCCCATTCCGTATATGGCGTTGGTCATATCCAGATACGGCACCGACACTAAGGCGGCACAACCAGAAAAAATCCCCTGCAAGCGGTAGGCACTCGGTTTTATTGTGAATTCTTGAGGGATTGCCTGAAGCTTTCGACAGCCGTTAAAAAAACCGAGGTAAAGCGCCACTCTACTATCATCAATAAAGACGGTTGCCTGGTTTAGCAGATCAAAGTAAGCGATATCTGTCCAGAAAAAGGAAGACCAGTCCGCCGACACGTTATCAAAGCAAAAATAGGTCTCGCCGTACTCAATGGAAGCCGGATAAACCGCTGAAGTGTTGGGGAAATACATCGTCCAGACAACTTTGGTGGTCGGATACACTGCACTGACCCGGCTGTTGGAATAATCCCAGATGTGTTCGATCCCTTCTGCCGCTGAATTATGATAGGTTTGTCCATCAGAGGTGACAACGGTGCCTTCTTCATAAAAGAAATCATTGACTAGGTCTTTGGCATAGTGCATTCGTAGATAGCCGATTCGTCCATCAGAGAGGGCTTCCCACTGACTTCTAGCCCAGACCATATCGGGGTTGGGCTGCCAGTGGAAGTCAGATTCTTCCGGCCAGACAATGCGGCCATTTATCATTGCTTCGATAATCGTAAAGCCATTTGCTTTGAGGCTTTCAATCTCACGACCGTTAAATTTAATTCCCATCACTTACCTCATTTATCATACATACTTCAGGTACAAGGTGTTCGCATCCATCACTTCCGGGTAGGCTTCAACACAGAGCCATTTTTGACCGCCAAAGTATTCATTCATGTATTCATTGACGGCTGGGGGGACGTTTTTATCAATTGCTTCTTTGATATCCTCCGTTTTTAGCTTTGTGATCGTCGATTCAAAATCGGTAGAGACCCGTCCCAACTCTGCGATGTTCTTTTCCGGAGTATCCGGATAGCTGACTAGTTTGACAATCTGATGCTCCACTTCAATCCCACGAATCCGATCAATCAGTGTGACCTTATCACCAATGGCAATAGCTAGGATTCCATATTGATCGGGCAAAAGGCTGGCCAGATCAACCACCGAAGCGGTATAGACCCGATTGGGGATGGATAAACCAACTACTTTTTTCTGAGCCGCCGCCAGCAGTTCTTCCTTTAGCTGATAACGTTCATCGACCCAGACCTGAGTAATGACTTTGCTTGTATATTGAAAATTTTCGACATAGGCTTTGCCGCCGTTGATGTCTTCAAAGGAAAGCCCATCTTTTCCAAAAGCATACAAACGGGTAACCAAGTCAAAGCTATCACCCCGGAGTTCACACTCCTTGATGTTGAGTTCATCAGAAAAATGAACGCCTTTGTTGGTATAGCCTTGAGTCGTCGTAACTAGGATAATCTTTCCTATACAATCATAGCGAAAGATCACGCCATACGATTTTTCAGCCAGTCGCAGCAGATCCAGAGTGTTTCCAGATTCCAGGGATACTGTCTTTGTTGATGTGATATTCGCAGCCCCGGTAACCGACCAACCCGTCCCTGAAAGCACTTGATTGAGAAATGCTGCTAGGGTGATCTCTTCAACTAAAAACTGATGATACCCTGCCACCATAAAGTCCGATAAATCCAAAACGCAGCCAATGATGGTGGTTTGACCCCGTTCATCGATGCTTTTTATGACGTAGCGGTTGTCATCGGTTTGAATCAGGTTTTCTTCAATCAGATCCTTATACAGCGGGTGTTTGACATAGATTTCAAAAGATAGGGTATCTTCACCGGTTTCCAGCAGTTCCGTGATATAACAATTATCCAGCTGATCCAGTTCACCAATAAGTGTTTTGTTTTGGTTGAGTAAGCTTAGTATCATCATTTCACCTTTTTCTACCCAGCGGTTAGGATCACACAGTCAAAAACAAAAACAGCACTATAATGGCGGCTTGAGATTTGATTGATCTGGGTGTTCACTAGCATACAGTCAAAGCTTTGGCCTTCGATAAAGCGATTGTTAATGGTCACCACACATTTTTTCAGGGCTTTTTTTAACGCTTCAATATCGGTGAGCTTACCGTTTTTAAAGTAGCATTCCAGTGCCAGCTTGCTGAACCGTTCTTTGGTTTTAAAGTAGATCGGTTTCTCAGCATTTTCTGGCCAGAAATAAGATGGGCTGTAATCGCCGGGGGTATAAAGGCTGTTGGCATAAGTCGCATTGAAAGTTGATAACAAGACTGCGCCGTTACTATTAGTTATTTCACAAACTGCCATCAGATTTTACCTCCTCTCAAACTAAAGGCCAGATCCCGAGAAACAATCGGGGTAATTGAATGGCCAACTGCCTTTTTATCAAGCTCGACAGTGGTGTAGATATAAATCGGTGCGGTACTGCCACCATCTAGTATACCGTTTGAGCTGTTTCCAGCTGAAGTTCTCCCGGTTAACCCGTTTGATTGGGTACTCACATCCAGGGTGGTGGGAATGGCACCGAGCATATCCCGGGTGACCGTCGCCATTTTTCTGACAAAACCAATCCCAACGCCAGCACCCATGTTTTCTCCAATATCCGCATACACTGTCGATGGTGAGTGCATCCCTAAGAGATTTCTGACACCGTCCGTAACGCCACCAAAGAAACCGGTGACCTTATCTGAAAGCCACTGTCCCATGGACATGATCCCGTCCCATAAGCCTTTGACGATGTTGATCCCCACATCATAGATCGCCTCAGCTGCCTGTCCCAGACCGATCACGAGAGCGATAATAATTTCTGGCAGCGCAGCAATCAGTGTGGGAATGGCGGCAATCAGACCGGTGACCAGGGCAATGATTAAGTTAATACCGGTTTCAATGATTATGGGTAGGTTATTGACAAAGTAGTTGATGAACGAATTGATCAGCAGGGGCAGCGCTTCAATCAAAACCGGGAGGGCGTTAATCAGTCCTTGGGCTAATCCTGTGATTAAAGCGAGAGCCGCTTCAATTAACAGACCGGCATTGTCCATCAGGGTTTGGGCCATCAGGATCACACACTCGACGATCTTTGGCACCAGTTCCGGCAGTGCCTCAGCTATCCCGGTAATCAGCGTGGCCACCATCACCATAGCACTTTCTAAAATAGCCGGCAGATTATCGAGAATCCCCTGGGTCAGAGCCAGCACCAGTTGCAGAGCGCCATCGGTGAGTTGCGGCAGGGCTGAGATCAACCCTTCCAGAAGAGTGAAGATCAATTGATTGGCAGTATCAATCAGCATCGGCAGATTAGCAAGAAGGGAACTGCCCACCGCACCAATGATATCCATCCCGACCTGAACCACTGCGGGCATGTTACTCAGGACCATATCGGCAATCCCACCAACCGTACTGCCAATGACCTGGGATATTTTGGTAAAATCACCGCCAGCATCTTGAAGGCCCTTGGTAAAATCCCCAAGCAGAGAAACGCCCTCATCGGCCATAATCTGGAGCTGTGGCAGCAGTACCGTGCCAAGGGCATTTTTAGCTGCATCGCTGCCGGATTTCAAGCGCTGGACACTGTCGTCAAATTTCCCAAGCTGGGCCAGGGTTTCATCGCTGAGCACAGCGCCCATCCGTTTGGCTTCTTCGGTGAGTTCTGCGATTCCGGCTGAGCCTTGAGCGATCAGCGGATTGAGATCCTGGGCAGACTTCCCGAAGATTTTCATGGCCAAGGCATCCCGCTCCGCGCCTTCTTCCATTTTGCCAAGGGCGTCAATGGTCTCCCAATAAACATCTTCGCCACTGCGCAGGGAGCCATCGGCATTGGAAACGGCTACCCCCAAGCGACCATAGGCTTCAATCATATCCGCTGATCCATCCCGGGCCGAAGACATCGACCGGATATGTTTGGCCATGGAGCCGGTGAGGGTTTCCATCGATACATCTACCAATTCTGCGGCGTATTTGTAAGCTTGCAGACTTTCAGCCGATACTCCGGCAACGGTAGCCGTCGTCAGGATTTCATCGGCATAGGCGGCGGCACCCACCGTCATATCGGTTAAAGATTTGGCCGATGAAACCGCTGCCGCACCAACGGCGACAAAGGCTGTACCCATAGCGATGCCGATGCATTTTAAGGTTCCGCCTAAAGCACTAAATTTACCGCCAGAACTTTCTGCTTTATTGGCAGTGTCATGGAGTGACTTGCCAAACTGCTCAGCCTGTTTTTCGGCATCATCAAACTCATCTGCGATTTCGGTCAAGGCTTTTTCATTTTGTTTGATTTCATGCTCCAAACCATTGAGATGAGCCTTGGCATTGTTGAGTTGGATCGCCCAGTTTTGGGTGCGCCGATCATTCTCGCCAAAGGAGGTGGCGGCATTGTCCAAGGCTTCTTCCAGGGCTTTGATCTTATCCTTCTGGGCATCCATTTCTTTGTTCAATAATTGATTCCGGGCGGTGACGGCTTCGATGCTTTTATCCTGCCGGTCAAACTGGGACTCGACCAGCTTCATTTCACTGCCCAGTACCTTAAAGGATTGATTGATATCCCGCAGGGCATTCTTAAATTCTTTTTCGCCCTCAATCCCAATTTTTAAGCCGAAATTATCTGCCACAATGCATCACCTCCTTGATTTTGGGCATGAAAAAACCACCATACGCACGATAAGCTGGTGTTTCGATTGCTAAATATTCTTATGGAATAATCTCATCAATAGTCCATTCCCGTTTCGATTTCTCGATCCCCAGGAACTGTTTATGACAGGTCCAGAGATCAAGCAGCTGACCCAGTGGCATCAGCCAGACCTGATCTTCCGAACGGTTTAAATGAACGGTTCCATAATATAAAAGTCGAGTAAACAATGCTTCATCATCTACTCGACTATCACGTTTTTTAGGGGTTCACCCTCAGAGGTATTCTCCTCACTTTCGACATGACGCCTGGTGCCACGCATCATGGCTTCGGTGATGGCATTTTTATAATCAGCCAGTTCCATCGGGGTCGTTAAAAGCTCGACGGCTTCTTCCGTGAGTAGCGGTTTCTTTTCTTCATTTTGAAGATTATGAATCAGGATGCTTTGGTTGGCCAGCAGGGCGATCAGCCAGGTTACCTCATCCAGCGCCATTTCAAAGTTTTCATTCTTCATTAGAGTTTCACCTAGGTTGGCAAGCCCGCCATAACGCTTGGCGATTTCCTTAGTGGCCTTGGTAGTAAAGATCAGCGGATACTCCACACCACCGATTGCAACGACGGCCATTCGATCAGTATCCATCATCATGGTGTACCTCCAATACTGGCCATGGTATTTAACCAGGTCTTAGCTTCTGCTTCGGTTGGGAATGTGGCTTCTTCTTTCCAGACATCCAGCACATCGGTTAGGATGGTGCCTTCAATGGTCGGGGTTTGGAAGTTGATGGCTTCCCCTCGAGTTTCCATACTTTCAGATGGGACACCAAATTTTACCTTGGTTAACCAAATGGCCCTGAAACCTCGGATATTGTTTTTAATGCTGGTGGCATAAAAGCCAACTCCGACAAAAGCCCCATCATCGGAGCCTTTGGCGGTCATTTTTTTATTGGTCCCGGATTCAATGGTCGTCAGGGTATGCCCTAAGATAAGCGCTCGGGTTTCATAGTCCAGATGATCCCCATTGAGGGTGAGCTTCCCGGACTTGAATTCTTTGACATTTTCGATGATCCGGTCATCGCCCCGCAGCACCCCTTCATTCACTTCGATATTCATATCAGCTTTGATCGCATAAGCCATAATTCGGCCTTCTGCATAGGTGGTGTCGGTTTCGGTTTCTGTCAGTTTTGAACAGATGAGATATTTAAGTCCTATTTGTGCCATTATACTTCCTCCACTTCATAGTCTTTTGCCACATCGATGGCATAATGGTAATAGCCGGTGTCATCTTCATGACCGACATAGCGCCGATCGGTGATGACAAACCCGGCTTTAATCAGGGCAGTAGTGAGTCGATTTTTTAATACGATGTAATTGTTCTTACAAAAGATCGAAATCCGAACCTCCTCGATTGTGCGGAGGGGCAGATCGTCGCCATAGAGTGCAAAGGTATCGGTCAGCGGGGTAATCACCATGTATTCATAGGCAGGTTCTTCAGAGAATTTTCCGGTTTCAACGGAAACATTCAACCTACTAATGATCTGATTGAGTTCGATTAAACTGTTCATAGGCTTTCGATCTCACTTTCCAGTTTGTTTTTCATCGCTTCAACACAAGCCTTTCGCGACTTTGCCCGGGCTGGTTTTAGAAAAGGTTTCGGCAGTTGGCCGCTTTTGCCATATTCCAGAATATTGCCGATCTTGGCATTGCTTTCACCGCCAGAGCGGGGTTCGGAAAAGCCAATTTTGAGATTGTAATTACCAGCACTATCTTTTTTCACCGGGGATACCCCCAGGGCGGCTTCCAATTCGCCGGTAGACCGACTTTTAAGTTTCGTCTCGCTGCCAATAACCGCACTGAGATTGCTTTTAATTTTTTCAAGCACGACATCACCACCGGCTTCCAAGACTCTGGGAATGATTTCATCGGATTTTTCTGCCAGTTGTGAGATCTTAAGCAGAAAATCGTCCGGCATTTTAATCGTAATTTTAGCCACTGGTTTCCATCCTTTCACAGAGCACTTCGGTGTACATCCCGCGGCCTTTCACATCCTCAACTGAAACGATGTTATAGCGTCCGGTATCACAGACAATTACCATGTTAGTTTTAACAGCAATGCCGGGAATGGCTCTAAATCTGAAAAGCGCCGAAGCGCTCGTAAAGATGGCTCGGTTTTTCCAACTTTCATTGCCATGGCGATCTTCTTTATAGGCTCGCACTGATGCGATAATGGTATCGCCTGTGTTTGCAAACCCTTCCGCATCTTTGATCGGTTGGGTGGTGATCAGATCGATAAAGGTATTCATTTTTCCAAAACTCATCTTATACCTGCCAATCCTTATTCATGCTTAGCAGTCCATTGACCACCAACCAAACCTGGCTGCTGGCCTGAACGTTATCAGCAAAAAAGCCCCCGGTGCTGCCATCCCGGCTTTCATAGAAATGGGAGGACAGCATAATCACTGCCTGTTCAGTGGTGGGGTGCATGTCATGCTTTGCATAAAAGCCATCTTCTTTTTTCTGATAGCTTTCCGCATAAGATGTGGCAGTAAAGATTAGGTTTTGTAGGAGTTCATCATCCGCGTTGTGGTCAAGAATCAGATTGGCTTTGACTTTTTCCAGGAGCATCTGCATCACTGTCACCTCATTTCATTAGTATTTTTGATTGTTTGAGCAGTTGTTTGAATATTTATTATTCGGTTTTCATTAAACCGGCTGCTTTAAGCTTTGCCAGTAGAGCATTAAAATCCGTCACCAGTCCCGCAATGGTCGTAGCGGTGCTATCGGCTTGATAGTCGGCTTGGGGCAAGCCCAATAAAAGAGCACCCTCTTTTATGTCGAGGGTGCCGCCAATCACAGTTTTATCGCCGCCGTCGGTTGTATAGTTCTTTGTCGTATAACTCATGATCCACCTATGCCTTTTGTTTCAGGGTCTTAATCGCTTCTGGTAAGATCAGCTTGCCATCAACCCGCTGGGTGGCCATAAAACCGACCTGGCCGGTGGTGGCATAAAGTTCGTTTAAGCGTTTGAAGGAACGACCTTGTCGATCCGCGACCCAGTAATAGCTAAAGTCCCCAAAAGCGATGGTCTTTGCCCCAGCGGCGATGTTTGGTACATAAGCCGAGGTTTTAACGGGACGGTTGAGAATCGTATCGGGGGTTCCAGCGGTAATCGATGGTTGCCAGATATAGTTGCCATTGCCATCTTTGAGTTTCCGGATCGCTTTAACGGTGGCATCGTTAAGAATAAAAGTAGCGCTTTTTCGGTAGGGGGATTTAAGGCTGTAAAACAGATCCATGATCTCATCCACCGTAATGGCGGTGGCACTGGCTGCCGTAATGCCATCCTGGGCGCCGCCGGTGGCATTGAAGATCCCGATTGGTTTGCCGTTGCCATCACCAATGAAGAAGGCTTCTTCCTCTTTAGCCCCGATGCGGCGGGCGAATTCTTTGGCAATATAAGCTTCCAGGTTAAAGATCGAATCATTGAGTAATTCTTCGGAAACCTTGAGCATGGTTCCCAGTTTATAGGCACTGATGGAAACCTGACCAAAGGAATCGTCGCTCTCAGGTACAGCTCCTTCTTCATCAATCCAGGATGCGGTTCCCTTGGTAGCCACTACCGGAATTTTACGATCGCCGCTGGCAGTAGTGATGACCTTAGCCAGGGTTCTGAAGATATTTTCTTCTTCCAAGCCTTCAACCAGAGTCCGTTCAAACTCATCGGGGACCAGATAGCCGCCTTCACTGTCGCTGCCGATTTGCAAGGCATTGGTAATTTCAACGCTCAAGGATTTGTTTCTCATGGCATTCCAGAAGGAAGCCGCATACTCATCGCTGCCACGACCAGTTTTGGATTCGGCCATGCCGTCGGGTTTAGCAGTAATCGGGGTATTGATCGGTTTTGAAAACTCCAGATCAAGGGTCTGTTGCCGTTCCAGGCGATCGATTTCCTTACCGAGATTTACCACATCGGCTTCCATTTTTTCATAGACTTCAATATCGGCAGCAGCTAAGATGCCATCCTGACCTCGTTTCTGATCGAGGAATGCCTTGGCATCCTCCCAGATTTTGGCTCGTTTTTCACGTAATTCTAAAATTCTTTTCATATCAGTTTCCTCCACTTATTTAATCAAATTTAATCGTGTTTCAAACACGTCAACCGGTATTCCTTCAGGGATTATTGGTTGGGGTATCAGCTTATCGAGCAGGGAGTTGGTCACCGCCTGCCGGGAAAAGCTGTAGTTCATCACGTCATCACTTACCTCCCGTTCATCAAAGAGCATTTCATCGGCAAAGCCAAGCTCCAGGGCTTTATTGGCATTGAGCCAGGTTTCGCCATCCATCAGCTTTGACAGCTTCGCCCGGGGTTGTCCGGTTTTAAGCTCATAGGCATTGATAATGCTTTCTTTCACTTCATCCAGCATCTGGATGGCTTTTTTCATTTCCGCGCTATCGCCAATGGCCACGGTCAGCGGGTTGTGAATCATCATCAAACTGGTGGGTGAGACCTTGACCGTTGTTCCGGCCATGGCGATCACCGAAGCGGCACTGGCGGCAATTCCGTCAATCTTGACTGTGACATTGCCCTTATAATCCATTAGCATGTTGTAAATTTGGCTTGCCGCAATGCAATCGCCACCAGGACTATTAATCCAGATATCAATGTCGCCTTCACCGGAGACCAGATCTGATTTAAACTGCTTGGGGGTTACTTCATCACCGAACCAGCTTTCTTCCGCGATAGCCCCGTTAAGGTATAGGGTCCGTGAACCATCTTCATTCTTAATCCAATTCCAAAATTTCTTCATGCGTTTCCTCACTTTCATTTGTATTTGCAAAGGCACCAGCGTCTTCCAATTTTGTCATCGCGCCGTTTATCAGATAGAGATCACCTCCAAGTTCTTCTGGTATCCGATTGAGGTTTTCCAGCTCCCGGATATCGTTGGTGGACAGCCAGCCGTTTTGTCGCCCGGTGGCATAACCGGCCATACGGGAAGCATAGTCGCCACGCAGTAGGCCATCCACCGAGAAGCGGATAAAGTATTGGGATTTTTCACGGTCACTGAGCAACGCTTTCTGCATCGATTGCTCCCAGCGAATCACCCAGGGATCGAGGGTATATTTGACAAACTCCAATGACTGTTGCTCGATGTTTGAAAAGCTGGACTTCTCCAAATCCCCAATCATATGGGGTGGGATCCTGAAAATCCGGGCGATTTCATTGATCTGAAACTTCCGGGTTTCCAGAAACTGGGCCTGTTCCGGAGGGATGCCAATGGAAGTGAAGCGCATCCCTTCCTCTAAAACTGCAATCCGGTGGGCGTTGCTGCTGCCCTGATAAACAGCGTTCCAGCTTTCCCGGACCCGTTTGGGGTCTTTAACTACGCCCGGATGTTCAAGCACACCACCGGGATTGGCTCCGTTGCTAAAAAACTTGGAACCATACTCTTCGGTGGCAATCGCCATCCCGATGGCATTTTTGGCCATGGCAATGGGGGAGTAGCCGATCAAACCATCAAAACCAAGACCGGGGATGTGCAACACCATTTCCTTGCGCATCACCACTTCGCCCTTGTCACTCTGATATTTGTAGAAAAGCTCTCCATTTGAAGCCCGATCAACGGTTATTTTGTCTGGCATTAAGGGATAAAGCGCCAACACCTGTCCTCGGCCATCCCGAATAATCTGAGCATAAGCATTGCCCCATAATAAAAGATGACTCATCAGTGTTTCGCGAAACACAAAAGAAGTCATCTCAGGGTTTGGTTCATGCTGGAGGAGTTGGTATAAGGTGTGCTCCTCGGCTTTTTCTTTGCCGTTGTCGGTGTATTGATAGGTGTGGAGGGGGAGACTGGCGATGGTTTCGGCCAGAATCCGCACGCAGGAATAAACAGCGGTGGTCTGCATCGCCGTTCGTTCATTGACCGTTTTTCCGGCGGTGGTGCCGCCGAAGAAAAAACTGAAGGGGTTGTTATCCAGATAGTTTTTGGGTTTGTCGCGAGAATGGAATAGATCTCTTAATCGATTCATGGGTTCCTCCTTAAAAATGGGCGAAAAAAAAGCACCTCGGGTGAGATGCTTATTAATTTCATTAAATGTTTAACATAACATTCCAAGCCGGACTATATTTTCTAATCATAGGTCCTTCCAGTTTTTTGGTAACTTCAATCGCATCCTCAGAGTCACCGACAACTAATACATATGTCGTAATTTCATTTAAATGTTCGTTTATCATTTTGCCTGAGCCATGTTTTCTCGCACTATCACTATCTCTTCTGTAATCACTTAGCCTTTTTCTAAAACCACCATTATCCAGTTCAACGGCTCGACCAATGTACATCGTCCTTCCTTTAACTACATGCCGATATAAACCTACGCAGTTATTATATTGTGTTAGACTTGCAGTCGCTAACGGACCAATACTTTCCCATTGTTGGTCCCACTGAGCAAAATTATAATCACCGATTTTGTTGCTTGTTGAAGCTGTTGAAGCTGTTGAAGTTGTCGAAGTTGTTGAAGTTGTTGAAGTTGCATAACCGTTGCTCGCAAGTATTTCTTTGTTTCTTTCAACTTTTTCTCTTGCTTCCTTTAACTTCATTTGCTGCTCATAAGACATTGATCCAGAATGAGCTTCTGCATTACTGACTTTTTTTTCGTAAGCATCCACTTGTTTAGCCGCTTTTCTCAAAGCTTCATTCCTATCTTTCTGAGCACTTTCCATCAAACTACCAGCAATCGATGATAAAACATCAAAAAATCCCATAAAAACACCTCTTTCGTATTTATTTTAGTCAATTATACCCTATTAACTCAAAACCAACCACAAAAATAGCATTTTTAGTAAACTAATTTTATTAAAAAACCTTTGTTTCTCGTCTACAAAATCAATATCCCCCGTTCATCATAAACGCTTCCCCCTATATTTCCACCACAGCGAATCGCACGATCCAGTGCCATAATAGTGGCCACAGCCCCATCAATCCGCTCGGTGGATTTTTCTTTATCCGGTTTGATATTTCCTGCTGGATCCGTCCGGACGAAGATGTTGTCCATCATCCATCTAAGTACGGGATGGCCACCATGGGCAAGTTTCTCCTCCAGAGTCAGCTTCATCAGCTCTTTGGTTGGTGGCGACATATCCTTAAACCCCTGTCCGAAGGGAACCACGGTAAAACCTAATCCTTCCAGGTTTTGCACCATCTGAACGGCACCCCAGCGGTCAAAAGCGATTTCTCGGATGTTATACTTAGTGCCAAGTTCGTCAATGAAGTTTTCGATAAATCCGTAATGAACCACGTTTCCTTCGGTGGTTTGCATATGGTTTTGCTTTTCCCACACGTCATAGGGCACATGATCCCGCCGGACTCGCTGTTCGATGTTTTCTTCTGGTATCCAGAAAAAAGGCATAATGACATATTTCTCATCATCGTATTTTGGCGGAAAGACCAAAACGAAGGCGGTTATATCAATGGAGCTGGAAAGATCCAGGCCGCCATAGCATTCTCTGCCAAGCAGATCATCGGGATCGATTGTCTGACCACACTTATCCCACTTTTCCATCTGCATCCACCGCACGGATTGTTTGACCCATTGGTTGAGCCGAAGCTGCCGAAAGAGGTTCTCTTCAGCCGGGTTTTCCTTGGCATTTTCACAGGCGACCTGGATCTTTTCGATATCAACGGTGATGCCCATGGAAGGATTGGCTTTTTGCCACACATTGGGGTCGGTCCAATCCTCGTTTTCACCAGCACCATAGATAACCGGATAAAAGGTTGGATCAATCTTTCGTCCAGCTAGGATATCCTCGGCCTTTTGATGGACCTCCCAACAAATCGAATGGCGATCGGTTCCAGCGGTGGTAATCAGAAAATATAGCGGCTGCTTTCTGGCATCCCCAGAACCGTGGAGCATGACATCATAGAGATTTCGATTAGGCTGGGCGTGTAATTCGTCAAAGACCACGCCATGAACATTAAGTCCATGTTTCGTATATGCTTCGGCAGACAAAACCTGGTAGAAGCTACCCAGCGGTTTGTAGACCAGTCGCTTCTGGGATAAGATCGGTTTGATTCTGGATTTAAGCGCCGGACATTGATCAACCATATCCACCGCCACATCAAACACAATCGAAGCTTGCTGACGATCCGAAGCACAGCCGTAAATCTCACCACCGTGCTCGTAGTCGCCACAGGTTAACAGCAGAGCTACCGCCGCCGCCAGCTCACTCTTCCCTTGTTTTTTGGCTATTTCAATGTAGGCGGTATTAAACTGCCGGGCCTGGTTGGGTTTTAGGATTCCGAAAACATCCCGGATGATCTGCTCCTGCCAATCAATCAGCTCAAAGGGCTGGCCATGCCATTGGCCTTTAGTATGCTTAAGGCAATTGATAAATGAAACTGCCAGATCGGCACGGTTTTGATCGAAGATAGAAGTGTTTTGTTTAAACAGTGTAGGTTGGTAATTTTCCAGATAGCGCATGGCCGACCGCTCCTTTCTTTGAAGTAGTAACGATTTTAGCTGTTAAAATAAGTCAGAATCCCTTCCAGAATACCTTGTGCTTCCAAATCAGCACCGCCATTACTAAAGAAATGACAATCGCTGGGCGAGGTGGCAAACAGCCCTTCGGTAATAATCGCTGGCATATTGGAGTAGGTGACATCGGAATCATCGCGCTGGATAATCCCTCGATTGGCTAAACCCATGCGATTGCACAGACCATTGAGCACGAATTGGGCTAGTCTTAATCCATTGGTGCTGGCCGGATAACAAATGACCAGGGTTCCGCTGGATTCTGGACTGGCGGAACCATTGTGATGGACACTGACAAAAATATCAGCATTGTTCGCATTGGCAATGGCCGGACGGTCACTTAACGCCATCCAGCGATCATCAGTCCGGGTATACATAACTCTGAAACCGCGTTCCTTAAGCAGTTGGCCCAGTCTCAGACTCACCACCAGATTCATATCCTTTTCCTGCAGGTTGCCACAGGCTCCGGGATCGGATCCGCCATGGCCCGGGTTAATGCAGACAAGCTGACCGTTTCCTGTGCCATTAGGGGGAGTAGTAGGTGTTGGTTGAGATATGGGCGTGGTCGTTTCGGTCTGGTTAGCCACCGATGGTATTTCAATACCCAGTGACTTCAGCGTTTCATTGCCAACAATCCCATCAACAGTCAGCCCATTCTTTTTCTGAAAATCTGTGATGGCTGTCAGGGTTTCAGAACCGACAGCGCCATCGATTGCGAGGCAGTAGCCATTCTTTGTCAGGGCTTCCTGAATCAATCTGATTTCTCCGATTAAGGCAGCATCGGAATGATCCCCATAAATACCGTCCGGCTCCAAACCGTGATAGGCTTGCAAGGCCAGTACGGCTTCCTGGGTTTGACTCCCAAAGTCGCCATCGATCGTTCCGGCGGCATAAGCACAGAAATTTAAATCCCGTTGTAATTGGGCCACAGCGGTACCCATGGTTCCTATTTCAAGATACATTTTTTTCCTTTCCCTGTTGCCTGTAAAAAAACAGACAACAAAAAAGCACCCCGCAAGAGATGCTTAAAAATTTGATATGTTATTAAACGATACTAGCCAATTGCCACTTCTGTTGAATCACTGACCGCCTGCCGCAGGATGCCAACATCAAACCCGGCGGTCTTGTAGCCTTCTAGAATAATGCTGTAGTAATAACAGCTTGGCAGCCCCAAGGGCCGGTTCTCGTTCATCAGGTAAACCATGGCTTTTGTCAGCCGTTTGCCGATGCGAACGGTGATGGTTTCTTTTCGATATAGAATCGGCCAGCCTTCGTAATGGTCCAGGGCGGCTTCATCTTCCGGGGTGATTTCCCAGACCAGTACTGGCACCCGGCTGCCTTGTTGGGGTTTGATGGTAGCCACCGCGCCATCGTGGGGGCCTTTAAACAGCAGTTGGTAGCCGTCAAGGGTGAGTGTTTCGACGACCCGGGCGGTGGGACAGCGTTTGGCCATTTGGACCAGATTTAAGTTTGAGCCGTAGGCCAGATACAGTTTAGTCTTCATGTCTTTTTCCTCCTTTTGAACCGGGAGCAGCTCATGCCACCCCGTGCCGCCATGCTGCCGAACCGGTCAGGGCTGCGGTTAAGTGCTCGCGGCAGTTGGCATACTCGCTGCCGATAAAGCCGATGCGGTTTAAGTAGGTGCGCATGGCAAACTTTTCATTTTCAACCTGAGGTTTCTTGGCAGAAGCACACTTTTGGGTTAAGGCCTGGTTGTTGATGGCCAGGGCCAAAACAATGTAGCTTCTGATTTTTCCGGCGTGGAGGATGCTGTTGAAGCCCCGCAACTCGACTGTGTGGTGGCCGGTAAAAAAGCTGTGCAGGTTCAGGAAATGGTAGCGGCTGTTGTGGTAGTGAATCCGGCGGCTTTCGTTGTAGCCGTCGTACCAGATATCTTCAATTTCTGCCATGGTGGTGGGCTTCTGCTTTTTCAGTTTTTCAATCAGGATGCCATCCATCTTCTTGCAGTAGCTCATCCGCTGGGGCGCAATCTCCAGGGCTTTGTAGAAAAGGTCGTTCTTGCTGGCGATGATTTTGATGAAGTTTTTAATGCTGCGGGGTGAGTGGTCTTTGCCATCCAGATGGATGTGGATGCCGCAGGAGCTGTTGGTAAAGGCTCCGGCGCGTCTGAGCAGCCGTACCAGCTCCTGCAGGGTCTTAATGTCCTCCCCGTAGGAAAGGATCGGGCTGACCAGCTCG
>CAZEBY010000062.1:0-15377 GCA_964510565.1 uncultured Lachnospiraceae bacterium
CTGACCACCTCTGCCCGAATGATCTGGTGCTGGTGGCCGGTTCCCAAACGATCAATCGCGTCGCCTTTGATCTGGTTGACAAGTTAAAAGAGATTCATAATTCTTGACATTTTTTGCTTGCAGGAGTATCCTAAAGAGAGAACTATTTTTACTTTAGGAGGCTTATATGGAGGATTACACTAATAAAGCAACCGCTTCGCTGGTGTTAGGAATTGTTTCATTGGTTTCGCTCTGTTTTTTTTATATTTCCCTGATCGGCATTGCCTGTGGTATTATTGGGATGATTTTTGGCATTCAGATACGCAAAGCAGGCCAGTTAGAGGGTTTTAGGCCCAATGGGGTGGCGACTGCCGGTCTAACAACATCAATCATCGGTCTTTGCTTATCAGTCCTCGAGTTTCTTTCGTGTGTCGCTTGTGTGGGACTGTTCACTACAGCAGGAATTTATTCCTGATCAATGCACCATTTAAAAGGACGTCTATGCGTCCTTTTTTTATATCATAACAGGGAGATGCGCATGTATCCGATTATTCATTTTTTAAATTTTGCCATCCCGACCTTCGGCGTTTTGTTTTTGATGGGAGCCGGCGCAGCCTTTTTATTGGGCGTTTTGACTGCCCGGAAATACTACATTCTCACCATGGATGCAATGTTTTTCGGTCTCTTCGGGATCATAGGCGGAATCGCCGGAGCCAAACTGCTTTACATTATTGTCGATTTACCCCATCTGATCGCCAGCCCCGAAACCGCCCTGATTCGCCTTAGCAGCGGCGGAGCGGTGTTTTACGGCGGACTGATCGGCGGCTTTCTGGGGGGGTATCTTTATACCGCCGTCTATCATCTGGATGCCATCGAGCTTTTTGATATCGCCACCCCGTGCCTGGCTCTAGCTCAGGCTATTGGCCGGATCGGCTGTTTTTTCAATGGCTGCTGCTATGGGATTCCCTACGCGGGGCCCGGAGCGGTTTATTATCCAGTGGGCGCTTATCCGCCATCCGGAGTCGGTCTGTTTCCGGCGCAGTTATCTGAATCCACCTTTCTTTTTATCCTGACCCCTGTTCTTTTAGCCGTGTTGTGGAAAAGTAAAACGCCTGGTTTGACGACCGGCTTTTACCTGATCGCTGCTGGACTCTTTCGCTTTGTTAACGAATTTTTCCGTGCCGATCCCCGCGGTGCGATCGGTTTTCTCTCGACCTCGCAATTCATCAGTCTGATTTTCATTGCTTTGGGAATCATGTTTGTTTTGAAGATTCCGCAATCACTTTATCAAAAACACTTGAAACCTTAGTTATTTAAATGACATTCGGGTATAATTAAAATATTAGATTTTAAAGGAGGCTTTTTTATGCATATGTATGACGATTATCTGGGCGATATTTCTTCCCAACCTGACAGTTTTATGGCAATTATGCCCGTTATTATGTCAGTACTTGGTATTATTCTGGTTATCAGTCTGGTGATTGGACTGGTTTGCTATGTTTTTCATTCCCTTGGTCTTTACACGATGGCAAAAAAACGAAATCTAGATAACCCTTGGCTGGCCTGGATTCCTTTAGCCAACAATTACCTGATGGGTGAACTGATCAATGATGATGTTTCGATCAGCACCTGGCATATTCCCTACGCCAAGCTCTTTCTGCCGCTGATGGGCCTGGCCCTGACCGTGGTGATGACACTTCTGGGATTTATTCCCTATTTAGGCGCCTTTATGGGGATTTTACTATCCCTGGCCTTGAGTTTTTACTATTATGCTGCCCAGTTCTGGCTATACAGCATCTACGATCGCGATCACCGGGTGCTTTACCTGGTTCTCAGCATCATCTTCCCTTTCCTGGGACCGATTTTTGTTTTTATTATCCGCAATCGCGATGCTTACGATGAACGTTATCCGGACGGAGCATTGGCCGAGGCCTACGATTCCAAATCAATCCTGGCTCTGACCTTGGGGATCTTCTCAATCGTCAGCTTTATCACCCTGATCGGTAGCGGTCTGGTTACCGGTGCTGTGGGTCTGATCTTTGGGATGGTTGCCATGAAGGAACGAAAACTCCAGGGGTTGCCCACTGGCATGGCCATGGCGGGTCTGATTTGTTCCATCATCGGCATGGCCTTAACCGTGTTAATGATCTTTGCCTGCATCGCCTGCATCGGAATCGGCGGTATGGGCATGTTGGGTGGACTGATGGACGGGATGTACTACTAATCTATGACAAACAATTCTAAATTCCAGCGAGGTGAATATTTTATGTCGCAACAACAATATGGTCTGGTTCTCAGTGGCGGCGGTGCCAAGGGGGCCTTTGAGATGGGTGTCTGGAAAGCCCTTCGCGAATGTAATTTCCCCCTGGGTGCCGTCATCGGAACCTCGGTCGGGGCGCTGAACGCTGCCATGATTGCCCAGGATGATTATGAGATGGCCATGGAATTCTGGTCCAATCTCACCATTAATCAGGTTCTTGCTTTTAATGAAAAAATCACCAACACCTATGTCGAGGAGTGGTCAAAGGAAAGTTTTGACGTTTTTCGAAATGGTTTTTTAACGATTCTTTTCTCTGATGGTTTGGATATTTCGCCACTGCGGGAGAATCTGAGCCGGTTAATCTGTGAAAAAACCATCCGCAATTCGCCGATTCGCTTCGGACTGGTAACGGTTGACATCACCAGCCTGAAACCATGCCAGCTAATGATTGAAGATATTCCCGAAGGCCAGCTGATTGACTATTTGCTGGCCAGTGCGGCCCTGCCGATTTTTCAGAAACAGGAAATTGATGGTAGAACCTATCTCGATGGCGGTTTTTTTGATAATGTTCCGATTAATTTTATGCTGGAACAGAATTTTTCTCAGATTATTTCCGTGGAGTTTCCAGCTCCCGGGATGCGAAAATGGGTGTGGGATAAAGAAGCCAAAATCATCACGGTCAATAATTCAGAATTTCTGGGCGGGATTCTAAATTTCGATTCCCGTCAGATCGAACAGAATATCCAATTAGGTTATCTGGATGCCATGAAAGTATTTGGCGCCCTCACTGGCAAGCATTATTATCTGAACACCAAAAAAAGTAATACCTTTTTCAAAAAATTCATCAACACTTTGGGACAACCACTTTCAAATAAAAAACAGTTGCTTAAAATGCTGGCCCTGCTTAGCTTACCCGCCGAAGCCAGCCAAAGCGATGTTTTAAACGCGCTGGAAAATCTATTGAAAAAAACATCGTTTAAAAACCAGCCGATTGGCCTTGGGATGCTCGAAATTGCCGGGAAAAGCATCGGGGTATCCCGCCTGCAAAACTATGCGATTGATTTTTTTATCCAGGCAATCTTAACAGAATTAAATCGGCTTTTAGATGAAAACCTCACGCTGCTGGACAACCCAAAAATCATCGGAACCTTTTTAACCCCAGCCACCGACAGTGATCTCCGCTACAATTTCATCACCTTTTATCTCGTCTTTTTAAGCATTCGCGGCGATCTTGATCCGGAGCGGATGTCAACCTTTCTCAGTAAATTTTCGCCGGATATCGCCCTTTCAATGATCACGGTGTTTTACATCCATGAAATTATCAACCACTAAAAAAAGAGCTATCGCTCTTTTGAGGTTGTTGATAAACTACCGTACCGACCAATTGTTAATCTGTTGTTCGCTGCGGAATCGGACAGGCGCTGCCGTGTCCGCTCCGATGCGTACAACATGATGTAACAATTGTCGGTACTGGGTTATCTTTTTTGTTACTGGCCACAGCACTTTTTGTATTTTTTACCGGATCCGCATGGACAGGGATCGTTGCGACCAACCTTTAATTCGTTTACCACCGTTTTTGAACGCTTGTATTCTTTTTCCAGCTCAAGACGTTCATCTGCAGTGAAAAAATTATCCCATTCTTCCAGAGTGTAAAGCCAATCTGCCGGCACTGCCAGCATGTTTTTATAAAGTTTGGCAAAATCGATTTCCAACCTGATTTGCGACTCCAGTTCAATCGACTCCAGATCAATCGGAGCCATCAGACTCTCGCTGATGCCATCGAGAAAACCCATATATTGGGGTGGAACCATTTTGCTTTCATTAGCCAGATCTTCGAACCGGCCTTCAACGACTGTAATTTTATCACCAAGAATTTTCTGGTAGAGGACTTTTTCCTCAGCACAGTATCTTTCCCAAAAGGCATTTTGTTCTTCCGGGGTGCTGCAATTCTCTTCGATGTAGCTCTTCCACGCTTCGTATAAACTCATTCAATTTCTCCTCATAGTAATCTGATCTTATTATATCCCAAAATCATCAGGAGTTAAACTATTTTCTTGAAAAGCCTTTCAATTACTTCACCCCTCCGCTTCTATTTTGAGATAACTGAGTTTTCAGCAATGAACGAATTTTTAAAGTTGTTTCACAGCTGATATTGATTATAATCCGATTCCAGTTTACAATGATGATATGACAAATATCCGCAGAAAGGAAAATTAAATTGAAAAACAGCAAACCAGACCAGTCCAAACGACGAAAAGTCAAGCCTCGACCTACAGAAGAATTGGCTCCGTTGCTGATAAAATATCTGGGTTTGACTTTATTTGGTGCGGCAATCATCAGTACGCTATTGAATCTGATGCTCTTACCTATTTTAGACAGCAATCCATTGATCAGCATCCTGTTCACAATTATACCCTGTCTCTTTGTTTATCTCATCATGTCCCTAATCATTCGCAAAAAATTAAGCTATATCAAAACTCTGCAAAACGGGGCTAAACGGGTCGCTGAAGAAGACTTCGAGTCTTCTATACCGCTTCAGGGCCACAATGAACTCACCGATATTGCCAAAAACATCAATCAGATTCATGATTTATATGAGGCCAAATTCAAGGCCGAATCCCTGGCCAAGATGGAAAATCATCATATTATCACCTCGGTATCCAATAAAATCCATACCCCCTTATCCGGCATCATTGGCTATCTTGAACGGATTCAAAGCCCTGGTGAACATGATGCCGCCAAAAAGGAAGCCTACTTGCAAATCGCCCTGAAAAAAGCTTATCAGGTCATCAATTTTATTGACGATCTGTTTGAGCACGCTTTTTCTGACAATGGCAAAGGCTACTATCAGTTTAAAGTCTATAACGGCAAGCCGCTGCTTCACCAACTGCTGAGCGCTTCCACCCGGACGCTAGAAGAAGCGGGCTATACCGTTGTTCAGGAGAACTGTATCGAACAGGATTTTTCTTTGTGGGTTGATCTGGAACAACTGCAACGGATTTTTGACTATCTGACTTCCAATATCATCAAGTATGCCGCCCCCGACAAACCTGTCGATTTTGGCCTGATTCTCAATAAAAATGAACTCTGCATTATTCTGCGCAACAAAACCCTTAATAATGCCGACACCTCCGGCAAAAGAGTCGTTGCTGCGGAAGGTTCCAGTCTGGACTCCTGCCGAAAAATCATCACCCGCCATCAGGGGCGGATCGACTATTATCAGCTGAACCAGCTGTTTAAGGTTGAACTGATTCTGCCGATTCATCAGTAAGCATCATTTCTCTTCAAAGCTCCCATCCGGAGCCTTTTTTTATTGTCAAAAAGTCTTAAGAATTTGAATAACCCGATCTTCATAATTGCCCTTTATACTAAAACCAGCCATAAAAATGTCAGCGAAACAAAAGCAATTTAATAAAGTGCTTGACAATCGTTGCGTTTCGTATTACTGTATTAATTGCTTAATACAGTAATACGAAACGCAACGGAAAATGTTTTGTTAAAATTTTTTAAAACTATGAAAGAATAAGGAGACGTTATGAAGAAAAAAGGAATTATCTTATCTGTTGTGCTCGGGGTCGCCCTATTGGTTGGCGGCGGAGCCTATGTTTATGCCAATTCTCAGCCCGCTCCGGCGGTTGCGGTTAAAACCGCCCCGCTTTCAAAGGCAACCCTGCAAAACACGATCTCAGCCACCGGCGTGATTGAAAGCTACACCAAGGTCAAAGTCAGCGACACCAGCAATGACACGATCGAAAAGATTTATGTTTCAGTTGGTCAATGGGTAGCCAAAGACGATTGGCTCTGCCAGCTCTACAACAAGGCCGATGACAGCTACAGTTATGTCAAGGCCAGCACCAACGGTACCATCACCGCCATCAACGCAGTAAAAGGAAACCCCGCCAATGGCGAGCTTTTTACGATTGAGGATACCAACGATCTGAAGGTCCGGGGCAAAGTCAAAGAAGCTGATCTCAATCACATCCACGAAAACATGCCGGTGCTGGTCAAAGCTGACGCCACCGGGGATAAGGTTTTCCCGGGCAACCTGACTAAAATCGCGCCGACCGCCATTAAAACCGAAGCCGCAGCGACCAAGGCTGAATTCGAGGTCGAGATTGATCTGCCTGCCGATGTCTCCGGGTTAAAAATCGGGATGACCACCCGCCTGAATATTGTCAGCGAAGAGCGGGCTGATGTGTTCTGTGTTCCTTTTGAAGCACTGGTGATGAATGAGGCCGGTCAGCCCTGCATTTATATCGCCAAAGAAAATCCCGTCGAACAGGGCGCCTTTACCGTTGAAGCGATCCCGGTCACCACTGGGCTGGAAACCGATTCCTTAATTGAAATCGCCGGCGATCAGCTCAGTGAGGGGCTTGCCATTATTACGCAACCGCAAACTGTTTCGCCGGGCATGACCGTTTCTGTGGAAGCTGGGGTCTAACCAATGCGCAATAAAATGATTGAAATGCGGGGGATTGTCAAGACCTATTATCAGGGCACCCCCAACGAACTGGAAATCCTCCACGGCATTGATCTGGATGTTTATGAAGGCGAATTTTTATCGATTGTCGGCGCTTCCGGTTCCGGAAAGTCGACCCTGATGAATATCCTCGGAGCGCTGGACCGCCCCACCCGGGGACACTATTACCTGGATCAGCTGCCGATGGAAAACGTCAAAGACGATGGTTTGTCAGAAATTCGCAACAAAAAAATCGGCTTTGTCTTTCAGACCTTTAACCTGATTCCCCGCTCCACCGCCTTAAAAAACGTCGCCCTGCCGATGCTTTACGGCGGGGTGCCCCGCAGCGAACGATCACGGCGGGCGGCGGAGCTGCTGCAACTGGTCGAGATGAGCGGTCGTTCCCATCACCGCCCCAATGAATTATCCGGCGGTCAGAAGCAACGGGTCGCGATCGCCCGGGCGATGGCCAATGATCCCGCCATCATTCTGGCCGATGAGCCAACCGGCGCACTGGACACGCATACCGGTCGGCTGGTAATGGATATTTTTCACCGACTGCATCAGGAACAGGGCAAAACCATTATTTTAATTACCCATAATGCCGAACTGGCTGAAGAAACCGAACGCACCATCCGGCTCCGGGATGGTGCGATCGTCGACAACCGCATGAACGGTCAGTATCAATTGGAGGGCTCCTATGAATCTATTTGAAAATATCCGACTGGCCCTGGAAGGCCTGCGGGCCAACAAGATGCGGGCTTTGCTAACGATGCTCGGGATCATCATCGGGATTGCCTCGGTAATGGCCATCTCCACCCTGGGTTCGGCCATGACCGGGTCCGTCACCAAAACCATGGATAAAATCGGCGGCAAGAATATTATGGTTTCACTGTCGCCTAAAAACTACGATACCCAATCCACCCTGCAGGAAGACGATCGGATTACCCCGGAAGAACTGGCTGCTTTTCGAGATACCTATGCCGATCAGATCAAGGCCATCAGTTTTTCCACCGGGCTGGGCTCGGGGATGCTTAACAGCGGCTTCATCCATAAAGATGTCAGCATCACCGGCGCCAGCCCCGACTATAGTCTGGTTAACAACGTCAATCTGGTTCAGGGCCGTTTTATCAGCGACCGCGATATGGATGACAGCCGAAACGTCATCATCATCGATACCACCCTGCGAAATAACCTGGTCGGCGTTGATGGCGATGTGATTGGCAAGGAAATCCAGGTCGATACCAAATCCACCAATGAGACTTACACCGTCATCGGTGTCTACGAAAAAATGGTGATTGACAACCCCTTGTTTTATATGGGCGATGATACCCGGGTCGAATGCTTTATTCCGATCACGACCGCCAAATCCCTAAATCCGGATACGGCTAATACACTTGGTTACGAAAGCTTCACCATCATGGCTACTTCCAATACCGACTCCGCCGCCTTCGCTCAGACGACCAAGGAATATTTTATTAAGGGGATGAGCTCATTATCCGACTACACCATTGAGGCCCAAAGCCTGGAAGCGATTGCCAGTGAAGCCACCGGGATGCTGGCCACCTTGTCGATGGGGATCTCGGTGATTGCCGGCATCTCGCTACTGGTTGGCGGCATTGGGGTGATGAACATCATGCTGGTATCCGTCACCGAACGGACCAAGGAAATCGGCATCCGCAAAGCTTTAGGGGCCCGTAATGCGGCGATCCGCAGTCAGTTTATTATCGAAGCGATGATTATCTGTCTGATCGGTGGAATCATTGGCGTTGGCCTCGGCTCGGTGCTGGGGATAACAGGCAGTACCCTGATGAAATTCCCATCAACACCACCGATTGGCCCAATGATTATTGCCCTCTGCTTCTCGATGGCCATCGGTGTCTTCTTTGGTTTTTATCCGGCCAATAAGGCCGCCAAGCTGGATCCGATTGATGCGCTACGGTATGAGTAGGCGCACTGCCTGATCCGCATTGCAAATTTTGGAAAATTATATTTGAAACTTTAAAAGCTTCATCCACAGCTCTATTTGAGCGATGGATGAAGCTTTTATCAGTTAAGGAGCCTGACTTACTCAAGCATTAGCGTCTGGCCTCTATTGTGGTCTCCATTTAATGGCTTCCGGTAAACCGGCTTTGGCGGCTTTGTTTATCCAGCGTCGGCCTTCTACCTGATTTGGCGGCGTGCCGATGCCGTAAAAAAGCAGTCGACCGGCACCAAACATCCCCCACTTATCACCCAACTCCGCAGACTTGCGATACCAGGCAAACGCCTGTTTTTCATCCTTTTCCACGCCATACCCATTTTCATAGGCGTCGCCGATATTATGCATGGCGGTAGCATGGCCTTGGGCCGCCGCCTGGGTAAATAGCTTGAATGCTGTTTTATAGTTTTGCCTGACACCACGCCCCTGGTGGTAGTATACGCCCAGTTTAAGCTGGGCATCACTGTGACCCTGCTCTGCTGCTTTTTCAAACCAACTGGCCGCCTTTTTAAAATCAGGCGGTGTGACATCATAGCCATAAATATAACCCAGCATGTACTGGCTGTGGCTCGAGCCCTTTTGAGCGGCCTTGTGATAGAACTGCTGCGCTTTTATCATGTTTTTCGGGGTACCGTAGCCCCAATAATGGCAGTAAGCGGCCCATTCCCAGCCGAGGCTGTTATCCGCCTGCGCTGCCTGGCTAAAATATGAAAAAGCCTTTTGCCGATCCGGTGGGATCGCTCCCACACCGTGTAAATGCATGGTTCCCAATCTTACGAGCGCATCCGTCTGCCCAAATTGGGCCGCTTTTTCAAAACAGCAGACCGCTTTCTCATCATTAAATAATGTCTCATCGTAGCCGTAAATCATGCCCATCATGTAATAGCTGTTATAAAGACCATGTTTGGCCGCTTTTTCATACCACCCCAAGGCTTCACACCTGTTTTGCGAAACCCCTTTGCCCTCATACAAACAGTACCCCATCAATTCCCAACTGCGGGGAACATCTTTCTTGGCGGCCTGAGTAAAATATGTGAAAGCTTTTTCCTGATCCGGCAATATTTCCCCTGCACCATCAAAGTATAGGTTCCCGAGTTCAACCAGTGCCAGATCTTCCCCCGCAGCAGCCGCCAGCGATAAATAATGAAGTGCTTTATCTGCATCTTTGGGAATGTTTTTTCCTTTGATCAGGCATTCCGCCAGGGCGATCTGGGCACTACCGATCCCTTTATCAGCAAGCTCTGTAAGAATTGAGAGGCCTTTTTCGCTGTCCTGTGAGGTGGCATCTTTGTCCAGATATCGTCGTGCGACACCAATAAGGGGGGAGTATTCGCCATACTCGAGCGCCTTTTTCGCCCAGACTTCGTTACGCTCGATACCATATCCACTTTTCTGTGCAAGCTCAAAAACAGCCGCCCGAAATCCTTTTTTTGCGGCCTTTTCCATCCAGCTGATGGCTTTCTCACGATCGATCGCCACACCAAGACCGTCACCGTGTACCCTTCCCAGCAGATACTCGGCATAGCCTTCCTGCACTGCCATCCAGCGCTCGTCTTCATCAAAGCATTCCGTTGCATCAGGAAAGTCCGCAGACGGTGCCCCATTATTTTCATCAGCGTCTTTATTCTGCACTACCAATGTGAGCAAACGGTAGGCCTCGACATAATCCGTTAGCCCATCGTCCTCTTCAAGATACAAGCAAGCGGCGGCAGTTTGGGCGGGTGCATAGCCATGGTCCGCCGCACGAAGATACCATAAAAGCGCCTTTTCGTTGTCCCTGTCAACACCAAGCGCATGCTCATAGAGAGCTCCCAGCAGGTATTCTGCTTGCGGGTTTATGCTTCTGACGGCAACCTCAAGCTCCTGTCGCGCATCATCGTATTGGTGGATTAAAAGATCGTCTTTTGCGAGCTCAAGATATGCTTCGCTTTCAATTGTTAATTCGATTTCGCCTGAAGGCAGGTGCTTCCAATTTTTCATTACTTCGTTCCTTTGGTATTCTGATAAGATAAGCTTTTTCGCTTTATTTAGGTATAAGTAGCAGTCTACAGCGTTAACTATTTTTTCAGTGTCCCAATAGCCCACAATGGTAAATTCATTAGCCAATCTTCCTTTTTATAGTCAGTCATGGCCGTTCGGATCGATACCCTCGGCTGGAATTTTTCATGATAAGTTTTGAGACTCTTAGCTTTCAAATTTGTTTCGGCCTTGACCTCAACCGGAAGAATCTCTTTACCCGAATCGATTAAAAAGTCAATCTCAGCACTGCCACGATCATTCGACCAGTAATAGGTTTCTAACCCATCTATCGTCTTTAACTGTTGTAAAACATATTGTTCGGTCAGCGCTCCCTTAAATTCTCTAAAAAGCTCATTGCCATGTAGCAGTACTGTTTGATCCAACCGAACCATGCACGATAATAACCCCACATCAAGCAGAAACAACTTGAATGCTTTTAAATCTTCATAGGCTTTTAACGGCAGATTGGGAACCGTGACCCGGGAAACCTTATGAACAAGGCCGCAGTCAGTGAGCCACAACATGGCCAGTTCATAGTCTTTTGCCCGTGACCCCTCTTTAACCAGTCCATAGATAAATTTTTTATTCTCTTTTGTCAGCTGTGAAGGAATGCTGTTCCAGAGCATCCGGATTCGAGGAACGATCTCATGCGGCGCATGCTTAGAAAAATCTTGTTCATAGGCGGCCAGGATGCTCTGCTGAATCTCCCTAGCCTCATTAAAATCACGTTTTGCAGCAAAGTTCACCACGACTTCGGGCATCCCACCAACATAATAATAGTATTTCAATAAGTCAACGTATTCTTGTTTAAAGGTGATTGCCATCTCAAAGTCACCCGCATCAATCAGTTCCACAAATGGCTCTTTGTCTAACGCCCGCATAAACTCGGTAAAGGACAAGGGGTATAGGTCAAGAAATTCAACTTTTCCGACCGGGAACGATGTGCCCTGATGCAAAGCGACACCGAGTAAAGAACCGGCACAAATAATCTGATAAGCCGGTGCATTTTCGTGAAAGTATTTGAGCGCTGTTAAGGCTTTTGGAACCTCCTGAATTTCATCAAAAATTAGCAACGTATCCGCCGGATTAATCTTATGGCCGACATAAAGCTCCAGCCCGGTAACGATCCGTTCTATCTTCATATCAGCCTCAAACAAATCCTGCATGGCGCGGTTGTTGTCAAAATTAATATAGACTGTCTTTTGATAGGCAGTCTGTCCAAACGTCTTCATCAACCAGGTCTTACCGACCTGGCGTGCGCCTCTAATAATAAGCAGCTTTTTATTTTTTTTCTGTTTCCATTTATAGAGCTGTTCACTGGCTGTACGATACAATTTCATCACCTCGTAATTTTATTATACGCTTGAATTACAAAAAATACAACGAATAAAATGGTGTTAAATACACTTTATACAACGAAAGATTAGTACGATCCACAATTGTTTCATTCAATATATCATGGTAGCATGTTCAATTCTATCTTGTCTTTCTTTTCATATAGCGAATCCGCACCTTCATCTCGGGACTAACCTGCCTCGACTCGGTGATTTTCTGCAAGGCTTTATTGTAGGTAAAATCGTCCAGATCGTTGGCCTTCAGATAGATCATCGTCATTTCCGGAAAAACTGTAAAGCAGCTGGTTATAGCCCAGGCCACGGCCATCTTCACATAATAGTTGTCGCAGTCAATGGCATTGAAATTTCGAAACATCGGCTCCAGAAATCGGTCTTCCACAAAATAAGTAATAAACATCACCACCCCAAAACGGATCTCATAAACTTCATTGGACTTAAGGTATGGCTGTAAAAACAGCCATACCTCCTCTTGATGTTGTTTGGTAAATTTCAGACCGGTACAGAAACTGTCGCAGACTGACCAGTTGTCAATCTTGGGAATGAAGGCTTTGATCAGTGCCAGCCGCTCAGCCAGTTCCACGTCAAGATAACCAATCACCATGCCTTGCAGCAGGGTTTCTTCAAAGCTGTCATCCCGGGCGGTTTCCAGGTAAGCCCGCCCGTCGGCTTTGGCAATCCGTTTGGCGATCTTCCGAAGCGCTGGCAGGCGTACCCCTAAGATCGTATCGGTTCCCGGTGTCAAACGACTGGAAAACTTTTGGTATTTTTCATCGGCCAGAGCCAACAGCTCACTTTTTAAAACGTGTTGATCCATTCTCTGCACTCCTTGTTATTTCAGACATAAAAAAACTCTTTACGGCAGCTGTTGTGATGCCGCCGAAAGAGCTTTTGCCATTGTTTATTTTAATTTCATCGGTAAGCCGGCTACCAGCAGATAGGCTTCATCAGCCCGGGCGGCCACCAGCTGATTCATCCGGCCGGCAATGTCCCGAAAATAACTGCCCAATTTGTAAGCTGGCACCAGGCCCAAGCCGACCTCGTTCGATACCACAATCAGGTTTTTTTCCTGACAGACGTCGAGCAGTTTTTCGACTTCCAGCTTAATCGTCGCTTCAATTTCAGCGACCGCATCCATTGTGCAGCTGTCATAATCGACGGGAAAGTCGAGCATATTATTAGTGGTCATCACCGTTAGACAGTCAAACAAAACCGTGTCGGCCTGTTTAAAAATGGGAACGTCGGTGATCGTCTGAAAACCCTTATACTGTTCAATGGTTCCCCAATGATCCGGCCGCTGGGCCTGATGCTTGGCAATCCGATCCTTCATGCCGTCGTCAAAGGGGATGGCAGTGGCAATGTAAGCCACTGTTTTGCCCGTTTCCCGGGCTAATTTTTCGGCGAAGGTGCTCTTGCCACTACGGGCCCCGCCAGTAACAAAGATGAGTTGTCCCATTTTAATTCCTCCAGTTTTTAAGAAACGTCAGCAGCTCGGTATTCTCTGCTTCTTTTTTGATCGCAATCCGAAAATAGGAGTCGTCAAGACCCTTAAAATCTTCACAGGTGCGCAGCGACATGCCCGCTTTTTCCAGAGCAATTTGTATTTCTGCCACACTGCCTGTCAACAGCCGACAGAGATGAAAATCAGCGCCGCTGGCATAAACCTTTAAAGCCTTGATCTGACTCAGGGCGTTAAAAACCCGCTGCCGCTCCGCTTTAATATAAGCTTTGGTTCTAGTGGCATAATCTTTTTCATCATATACCCCGGTGGCCGCAATCAAACCCAGGGTATTAATTGTCCAAGGCTCTTTGAAGCTTTCCATCTTTTTAATCATCGACGGGGTTCCAATCCCATAACCAATGCGCAGCCCCGGTAGCGCATAAAACTTTGTCAGCGATTTTAGAATAAAGACCGCCTGCTTTGCTTCTTTAACCAATAGCAGACTGCTGCTTTGCTCAGAAAAATCCAGAAAGGACTCGTCCAGAAACCAGCTGATTTCAGGCGTTGAATCCTCTAACATTGCTCTGATAAAGTCACTGCTATAAACCCGGCCAGTGGGATTATTGGGATTGCAGATAAAGACAGCCTGGGGCTCTTCTTTTTTAATCACTGCCACTAATGCTTCCGGGTCAATGGTAAACTGGTCTGCCTCTGATAAAACATGATGAATGACCTCCCAGCCGTAAAGCTTTAAGGCCCGTTCATATTCATTAAAGGTTGGCTGCACAATCAATGCCTTTCCCGGCCCGATGCTGCGGGCAAAAAGATAGATCAGCTCGATGGCGCCGTTGCCAAGAATGATGTTTTCAGGCAGCACCGCCAGATCATCGGCAATCTTTTTTATCGCCGATACGCCGGTGATCTCCGGATACTTTACCAGCTCATCAATGCCGGCAATCAGTTTTTCCCGGATGCCCTGGGGTATTCCCAGAGGATTGATGTTGACGCTGAAATCCAGCATTTTTTTATTCTCACCCTGATATCCGCCGTGTTTATTCATCGTGACGCTCCCATTATTTTATTTTCTGCTTTTCTTAATGATCTAAAAAGAAAAGATAATCACTGCCATCAAGGTGGCAAAAACCATCAGGACAACCTCACTGCCGTACATGATGGTGATGGTTTCCCGGATATCAAGAATTTCCAGTGGGCTTTTGGGGTCGCCGATGGTCGGCTTTTCCAGCACCTGTCCAAAATACTGATTGGTGCCGCCCAACTGAATGCCTAAAAGGCCGGCCACCACCGATTCGGGGTGGGCCGAATTGGGACTTTTATGATTGTGGCGATCCCGCTTGAAGATCCGGCAGCCATCATTAAAGGTATAGCCCAAAAACATCCCGGCAACCAGCATAAAGATGCTGCCGAGTCGGGCTGGAACCCAATTGACGAGATCGTCAAATTTAGCTGAGGCATAGCCAAAGTCTTTATAAGGTTCCTGGACGTAGCCGACCATTGAATCCAGGGTGTTGGTGGCTTTGTAGAGCATTACCAGCATCACCGGATTAAGCCAGGGCACCGGTATCAAGGCACCCAGCAACAGATAAAAAATTGGTGCCAGCACCCCATCAATGGTATTTTCAGCGGTGGTTTCGACCGTCGCCCGGATGATTTCCTTTTCCTTCAGTTCTGAGGTATCCCGGCCAACCAGATAGCCGACCTGTACCCGGGAGACTTCAATATCGCCACCCATTAAAGCGGTCATCACCTTTTGCACTTCAACTGCCAGGGTTTTAGCTGCCAGGGCGGTGACAATCAGATAAAGGTTAAAGATGATGTAAAGATAAATGTTGATGCTGTACAGCAGCCACTGCAGACCATAAACAATT
>CAZEBY010000063.1:0-14960 GCA_964510565.1 uncultured Lachnospiraceae bacterium
CCTTGTAGTCAATGCCGGCAGCACGAGCCTGAGCACGTAACTCAGTCACTTCTTCCACATTCAAACCACGATAGTCAACAAGAACCGCTGTTTGGGCATTACGAAGTTTTTCGGCAATTTCCTGGACAATTACTTGTTTTTGTTCAATCTTTGGCATGTATTATCTGCACCTCCTTTATAAAATCGTATCAAAAAACTCTCTCCACAACGTGAAGAGAGCTCTATTATTAACTAGGCTTGTTTCTCTTCAACCTCGGTAGGATTTATGTAAACCTACTGTCTATGGATGAATACATCTTTGACAACGATGCTATTGTATCATTTGTTATTTTCTATGTCAAGTTGTTTCAGAATTTATCTGCGATTGCCGATAAACTCCTAGATTTTTCCTGTGTTGACCTTAACGCCAGGACTCATGGTGCTTGCCAGCGTAACACTACGGAAGTATTGTCCTTTAGCAGCAGCTGGTTTTGCTTTTTTAACAGTTTCCAATAATACCATCATGTTTTCTTTTAAAGCTTCTTCCGTGAAAGATGCTTTACCAATGATCACATGAATGATATTGGTTTTGTCCAAACGATACTCAACCTTACCGGCTTTTGTATCTGCAACAGCTTTGGCAACATCCATGGTTACCGTTCCTGATTTTGGGTTAGGCATTAAACCTTTAGGACCTAAAACACGACCTAAACGACCAACCTTACCCATCATATCTGGAGTAGCAATCATTACATCAAAATCAAACCAGTTTTCTTTTTGAATTTTATCGATCATATCGTCTTCACCAAAGAAATCGGCACCCGCTTCTTCAGCTTCTTTCAGTTTATCGCCTTTAGCGATAACCAGAACCTTAACGGTTTTACCGGTACCATGTGGCAGTACGATTGCACCACGAACCTGTTGATCTGCATGACGTGAGTCAACACCCAATTTTACATGCAATTCAATGGTTTCATCAAACTTTGCGGTGGCAAGTTTTTTGACTTGAGCAATTGCTGCATCAATTTCAAATAACTCTTGCTTATCAAAGCTTTTTACCAAATCCTGATATTTTTTTCCTTTTTTCATCTTTGCCTCCTTGTGGTAATAGCGGTTTCCCTCCCACTTAAGGTGTTTCTACCTTCTAAAATTATTCTTCGATTGTGATACCCATGCTACGGGCGGTTCCAGCGATCATTCTCATCGCTGCTTCTACAGATGCTGCATTTAAGTCAGGCATTTTTAATGTTGCGATTTCTCTTAATTGCTCAGTTGTAACCTTGGCTACCTTTGTTTTGTTAGGTACCCCAGATCCAGACTCAATTCCAGCAATTTTCTTTAATAGAACGGCAGCTGGTGGAGTTTTGGTAATAAATGAGTAAGATCGATCCTGATAAACAGTGATTACAACAGGAATAATCATCCCTGCTTCATTTGCAGTTTTTGCGTTGAATTCTTTACAGAATCCCATAATATTAACCCCATGTTGACCTAATGCAGGCCCAACTGGTGGTGCTGGTGTTGCTTTACCGGCAGGAATTTGTAATTTAATCATACCAATTACTTTTTTTGCCATGATAACACCTCCTTCATTTTATTATAGTATTTTTTCTCCTAATGGAGTAGCATGAAGAATAGTTTTTTCCTTAAGTGTTTATTTTTTCTATTTGTTCAAATCCCAGTTCAGCGAGGGTATCTCGTCCAAACATGGAAACATTGACCTTGACCTTTGATTTCTCAGCATGTACTTCTTCAATCACTCCCGTGAAACCTTCAAGTGGTCCTTCAATTACCTTCACTTCTTCCCCAACGTGCATACTGATTTCCACACGCTGCTGACGAATGCCCATACTCTTAAGCTCAGCCTTGGATAATGGAACAGGTTTTGAAGCAGGACCAACAAACCCGGTAACACCACGGGTATTTCGGACAACATACCATGAATCATCTGTCATGAACATTTTGATCATGACATAACCTGGAAATAGCTTCTTTTCTTTAACGACTTTTTTGCCGTTTTTGCTTTCCACTACTTCTTGTACGGGAACCTGAACCTCAAGGATCACGTCCTCCATATTTCTGTTTTCTACTGTAGCTTCAATGCTTGCTTTCACCTTATTCTCGTAACCGGAATAGGTATGTGCAACAAACCATTGAGCCTGTTCCTGTTGATTAGTATCCATGGTTCTCCCTTACCTAAATGTTCATAAATAACGCGGCAAGTGCACCTAATCCTGAATCAACAACCCAAACGAGCAAAGTGAATATCCCAACAATGCCAGCGACAACGCCGGATTTTTTAATCAATTCATCTTTTGTCAACCAAGTAACTTTTCGCAGTTCATGATGCACGCCCTTTAAAAAGCCGATCATTTTTTGAAAAATATTTGGTTCCTTACTTTTTTCGCTTGACTTCTTTGGTGTTTTTTTCTCATTTTTTGCCGTTGATTGAGGCGTTTTCTTTTCCTCTTTTACCAGGTTTGCTGCCTTATCTTCGGTTTTTTGCGCCTGTTGCTGGGTGTTATCTTTTCCTTGTTTACTACTGGCATTTTTTGTTTTCTTATTAGTTGCCATGATATTCCTCTTTATCCATTATTTCGTTTCTTTATGTGGTGTATGCTTCTTGCAAAACTTGCAATATTTATCCACTTCTAAACGATCAGGGTTATTCTTCTTGTTTTTCATGGTATCGTAATTTCTTTGCTTGCATTCTGTACATGCTAAAGTAACTTTTACTCTCATTCCAGCACCTCCTACATCCTTATATCAACACCCGCAGGAACACGCAGGCACACGTTCCCTATTTTCATAGTCACTAACATAGAATACCATGAGAACCTTATTTTTGTCAATGAAAACATTGATAATTATCCATGATTTTCTCTGCCACCAACCAGCCGATTATTGTTATCTGTTTCCAAATAAAAAAAGGCTTATAGCCTTTTGAACAACATTATAATTATATCAGCAGCGCCAGAAATAATCAAGCAGGATTTATTGTTTTTCTATCTTTAATCCCCAATAATCACAACCGATGGTTTTCCCGTCAATATCGACTGCATCCGGCATATGCCCCCATAGTTTAAAACCATGTTTTTTGACCAGTTTACGACTGCTGATATTGGTATCAAAAACAACTGCCACCAAATTCCGGTAACCGATCTCCCGGGCCCCTTCAATGGCTCGTTGCATCATCATGGAACCGATGCCTTGACGGTGAAAGCGACTGTCAATATAATAACTGATCTCTGAAGTAAAACGAAATCCTTCCCGTCCAGTCCGAAACTCGGTAAGGGTTACCCAACCGACCACGTAACCATTCAGCTCGGCCACAAACATCGGGTGTCTTGGTGCTGAATGATGAACAAACCATTCCTTCCGCATCTCCATGGTTGCCGGCGCCAGCTGAGCGGTAAACTTCCGGGCCATGATGGCCTCGTTTAAAATTTCCAATACCCGGGCATAGTCTTTTTCTTCTACTAATCGTATGTTCAACTTTGTCAATCATCTCCTGTTAGTTCACAATATTTATTTCTTTGTTATGTTTTTTCCGAACCGGGCTAGGTTGGCCACCGAACAAGCTTCTCTGTCCTCCATCTATTTACGACCAATTTTCCCGTACCACGCGATCATAACCGTCGCAATAAAAATAATCGCAATCACACCTGTCGTTGAAATAATCGGTGAAAGAATCACACTAATCCAGGCGATTATGACAGGAGAAACCAATGCAAACAATAAAAGCAGTCCAAAGACGATTAAAACCTTTTTATAATTCTCCATACTTTCTCCCCGACTAAACATACCCGTACAGCTTAATAACTGTATGAAGTATAAACCTTGTTATAACACTTTGCAATAGTTTATTTTCACTTAATTAATAATTTACAAACTGACTGTTATTCAGATTGGTCTTATAAATTTTTTCCACAAAAAAAACGGCCTTTGCCGTATAATTCAATTGGTGCACCCGAGAGGATTCGAACCTCCGGCACGCAGTTTAGGAAACTACTGCTCTATCCACCTGAGCTACGGGCGCACGAAATACCTGTTTATTATATCAAACATTGAATTTTTTGAAAATAGTTTTTTGTATGCAATTCCGATAAATGCCGTAAACCCAATCAAAAAAGATATCATTGAAGATATCCTTTTTGATTGGCTTATCTCAGACCAGCAGTTTAATTCGTCCCATAGTATTCTTCCATGGTTTTGCCGCTATTGTAAATATCTGTCGCCACGTCAACACCTAAATATCGGAGATGCCAGGGTTCGTAGGCATAGCCGGTAATATCGGTTTTACCCTGAGGATACCGGACAATAAATCCGTACTTATGAGCATTTTCTTTGATGAACTGTCCTTCCGTTGTTGTGCCAAAACTTTCCAGCAGATCAAAACCCACTGAAGCACTGGTTACATCCATGGCCAAACCCAACTGATGTTCGCTCATTCCCGGCCGGGCGCTGACCAGTTCAGCGCCTTCAACCCCATAGGTATCCACATTCCAGGCATATAATTCGGATTGAGTTTCATAAGAACGATAACCGGAGCAACAATATAACTCGTGACCAGCTGCCTCAGCAGCCTTAAAAAGTTTTGTCAATCCTTCGGCTGCAACACTGCGCAACTGCGTATCCCGAGTCGATGGCAAATCAACCGTTACCAGATCACCGGGAACATAACTGGCCGAAATACTGTGGTTCTTATTAACCAGTACTGTGATACTATCTGTACCGGTTATATTGACTGCGGTTGGGGTTTTTATTTCTTCTTTGGTTTCCACTTGAGTGGGCTGTTCCGTCGTAGCTGCCTGGGTATTTGTCACAGTTTCGTTCTCTTTTTCCGTTGTCGTCTGGGTTATTGTCGTTTGGGAGTTTTTTTTATTATCTGCCTCAGCCTGGGTTTCATTGCGATGCCAAAAACCGATGGTTAAAACCACAATCACCAGAATGAAAATTATCGCCAATCCACCACATGCAATAATAAATCGTTTTTTATCTTTTATTCGCATTTTACAACCTTCTTTAAGTTTTTCATACTATTATTATACACCATCTCTAAAAATCCACATAACTTTTTATAAAAAAAGCCCCCGAAAAAATTCGCCATTTTTCCGGGGACTCCGCTTGACTACAATTCTTTGACTCCTCCGTATCACTTGATTAATACGAAAAAAAAACAGAACAAAAAGTCCTGCTTTCAAGCATGGGTTATTATTTATTGCCTTTAGTCGTATATCTCATTGCGTTACCAGAAATCAGAAGCGTAATTTTGCTTCCATAATCTTCTTTTGCGCTTCCCGCATCTTGTCAATGGCCAGAAATATTTCCTGGGAGACCTGATCTTTTGATGTTCCCTTTAATTTTTCGGCCCACTCCCGGTAACCTTCAATATGGTCTCCGGTGTGATTGATCCAATGGGCCAGCAACACCTTGAAAATGTCTGCTTCCTTATCCATATTTAATTGCGCATCCATCTACACTTCTCCCAAATTAAGTTCTTTTTTAATCAAAGACACTGCTTCTCTAATCTGGAGCAATAATGGTTTTTCTTCCAGTGAAACAATATGGTGATTTTCCGGCAGAATCGGAATATAGATTTTTAATCCGTCACTGTTGCCAATGGCTTCAACCATTTTCGGTGTGACTTCTCCCATCATCGAGTTCGGAATCGTCATCGCAATCGATCCAATAATAAAATCGGCTTTTTTAACGGTCACGGCAATCGCATTTTCTCCGGTCGCGCCCTTATTGGCTCCTTTTTTTAACATGGCCGCAGTGGCCAACGCATTGGTTCCCAATCCATATATTTCAATATACGGCGGTATTTCATCTTTCAGAATACCCACAATTCGAGATCCAATACCTCCTCCCATACCATCTAGCACAACAATGTTCATCGACTAAACCATTGTTCCTTCAATAATAATTTTGTGGTTAAGAAGTTTTACTTCTTTGAGTTTGCCTTGAACAATTTTAGTACCGCCCAATAAATCAGACAAGGTTAAGCTGCCATCGTCATTTGGAACGATATCAACAACATAGTCCATTATCTTTGTTTCTCCTTCAGGAGTAATCATATAAGCTGAAGATTCACACATGTTCTCAGTCTCCTTTCTTTTAATTGAGGCTATTTTAACACAGCCCGCCCCTTAACACAAGCTAAGGGGCGACTGCATTTTATTATAACCTATTAATCTTAATTATGACCAGAAATTACATAATTGGATCCATGGCCAGGGCTGGATGACCCTTTGATTCCAGGAATTCCAATACCGCTTCAGAGTCCGTCGCAATGGTTTCATCGCAGACCATATCGGCAAAGTTTTCGATGCCAGTCATTTCTAACACGGCTTTATTTAAACGTTCAGCCACATCGTCTTTTAATTCTTTCGGCATCCAGACAATTCGTGATAAACCGCCTTCAGCGGACATGAATTTTTTAGATCCAATCAAAAACCGACCATGACCCATAAAACCGGGGGTCTGAACCCCACCGCCAGTCATCGATGCCAACTCACCAAAGGTCATCCCCACCGGTGATGACTCGCCGAACTCACGGTTAACAATAATAACGCCATTGGCTTCGGGCATAATCCCGCAGATACATTCAAAACATCCGCAGGAAGTCATTGGATCTTCCAAAATTGAATAGAGGGTTACTTTTTCCACGGCCCCCTGGGAAGCGGCATTCACCACCTCATTAACTGACGCCCAGATACCCAGACGTTCATCCAGTGCTTCACCCTTGACAATCGGTTGATTGGGTCCCAATGGATCCAGTTCTTTGGTAGCCTTGGCATCCAACCAGGATACCGCCCCGCACAAGCCCAAGCGTTCCGGAGTGACCACACAAACATGACTGGGCGCAAATGACTGACATAATAAGCAGGTATAGAATTCGTCAACGCTGGCGTCGGTTAAGGCGTTCATTCGGGCGTCACGCTCGGCGTAAATCGGTTTAACCATTTCTTCGCCCAGACGTTTGACATCTTCCGCCTTAGTGTAGATGGTGATTTCGCATTTATCAACAACTTTTTCAAAGTCCGATCTCATTTTGGCATAAAGCACTTCGCCGATATGTTTTAACCGGAATCCTTTCTCAAAGGCTTCTTTGGTTAACCGAATCCAGGCAATGTTTCTTTGTCCTACGTGCATGGCCCCATCGATGTAGTTGGTAAAGTAATGAATCCGTCGTTCCAGCACGGTTTCAAAATCTTTTTGCATGGCTTTACCACCGACAGTTACCACAATCCCCAATGGTAATCGAACCACGTCGGCTCCAGCAAACATCGGATCATCAATATCTGGTCCGATCAGCGTAATTTTGTGATCTTCCATTTCGGCTGGGTCACCGCTGGTCACCAGCTCCCAACACTCGGTTTTGTTGCCACCAAACTCAGCAAACATCGTATCTTTACGAACCCGTTCGCCTTCAAAGGCCGATGCCACAGAAACAGGTACATCTATTTTGGTAACTTTAATTTTAATTTCCCGCGCTTCTAAGGAGAACTCCACTGTTTTGGTGTGGTCGGCCTGGGTCATTAACGCACCGGGTACTTCCGGCACAGGGACATCGGCAATGACCGGGAAACCCAGGGCAATCGCACCAGCTCCTACGGAGACAATCACTTCGTTTAATTCGCCAAAGGTATTCACAAAAGCTGGTACCCGATCTTTAGTATAGGTCAGGAATTCCGGCAATTTACCCGGTTCGATTCCACCAAATATAAGAGCCGCCCGAATCGCGACCGAAACAACATGAATCACTGAAGTTACTTCATGGCCTAATGGAATGACCCGATAGTCCAATCCCATTTTCACACCGGCTTCTAAAGCTTGCTCAATAATATTACCAACCATAAAGGTCAGTAAGCCTTTTTCCTGATAGTCTTTGACGATGGCTGCCAATGCGGCCGGATCTGATGATTCACCTAAAAGAACGGCTATCCCGGGAATATCTCCGGTTACCAATGGCACGCCTAAAGAACGAATGATGGGGTCCGCCACAAAACCGATACCGGCATCGTTAGCGTAGGGGTCGCCTTCCAGATAGCGGAGCGCTTCAATAATTTCAGCACCCACCGCTGTGGCCAGCCCGGCATTTAATGCTTCACCCAAATCTTCTTTGTTGGTGATCAGACTTTTTAGAATCCCAACTGCTGCTGGTAAATCTCCCAAGGTCTTGATTTTAACACCGGTGGCCGCATAAATAATCGGTAAAAAATAGGCCGTATCCGGGTATCCTACTGAATGATCCGCACCATATTTTTCAATGGCATCATTAACAGCTCCTTCAGTTAAACCTGCAACCGCATTAGAACCAGCGTAAATCAAATCTGTCAAACTCATAACAATTACACACTTCCTTTTCTAAAGAAATTCAACGCCTTCAGGCATTGTTAAAATAAAATTCACAGTCGGTCCGAAGAATCGAACCGACTATCAATTTTATCTTATCATTCCAAAGTTTAAACCAAAGTCTGCGTTTCGCATGATCCATCACACGAAACGCAGTTTAAATATTAACCGAGTACTTTTTTTGCTTCAATCAGATGCTTATCGGCTTCGCTCATCAGTGCAATGGCTTCAATCAACGATTCAGCGACGTCATTTTTACCCAGTCGGTTCATTTTTTCAACCCAGGTATTGTATTCCATGGCATGATCCTGATTGTGGGCGACCCAATGATCCAGCAACAATCCTAAAATCTCAATATCTTTATTTTCGACATCACCACACGCTACGCAACCGGCGCTATTTTGTCCATGATTCCCGCAATGCACATGGGGATGGGGATGTTCATGGCTATGAGGATGTTCATGACCATGAGAATGATCGTGTCCATGGGAATGGTCATGGGCATGGGCTTCGCTTTCGTGAGCATGCGGATGCTCATGTTTATGAGGATGAGGATGGGCGTGAACATGACTATGTTCGTGTTCATGTTCTGATGTATGCGTATGTTCGCTGCCATGATCATGGTCATCACTATGAGGATGGCTATGGGTATGTTCGTGTTCGTGGTTATGCTCATGGATATGTTCATGACCTTCCTCACCACCGTGTGGATGAGCATGCTGATGTTCGTGTTCAGCACCACCTAAATGTGGATGTCCTTCTTCATGATCGTGGTGTTCGCCATGGCTGTGAAGTTCTTTATTGTTGCACATATTCTTTCCTCCTGTTGTTCAGAAATTTGTTATGATTATAACATTCTTTGCTTAATAAAACTAGAGCTTGTCAAGAATTAATCTAAATTAGAAGCAATTTTTATAATTGTTTAGAAAAAAAGGCAGAACACGTCTGTGCTCTGCCTTCAGGCATGTTATAGCTTTTGACTCAAGTCAAAATTTATTACATAATTGGATCCATAGCTAATGCTGGATGTCCTTTTGATTCTAAGAATTCTAATACTGCTTCAGAATCGCTGGCAATTGTTTCATCACAAACCATGTCTGCGAAGTTTTCAATTCCGGTCATTTCTTTAACAGCTTTATTTAAACGTTCTGCAACATCGTCTTTTAATTCTTTTGGCATCCAAACGATTCGTGATAAACCGCCTTCAGCTGACATGAATTTTTTAGAACCGATCAGGAATCGACCATGACCCATGAAGCCTGGAGTTTGAACCCCACCACCGGTCATTGAAGCCAATTCACCAAATGTCATACCAACTGGTGAAGTATCGCCGAATTCACGGTTAACAATGATAACGCCGTTTGCTTCTGGCATAATACCACAGATACATTCGAAACAACCACAAGAAGTCATTGGATCTTCAAGGATAGAGTAAAGTGTTACGCGTTCAACAGCACCCTGTGAATCTCTTGCCACTACTTCGTTACAAGAATCCCAGATACCAAGTCTTTCGTCTACTGCTTCGCCCTTAACGATTGGTTGGTTAGGTCCAGTTGGATCCAATTCTTTAGTTGCTTTCGCATCTAACCAGGAAACCGCACCACAAAGGCCTAAACGTTCTGGTGTTACGATACACACGTGGCTAGGAGCAAATGATTGACATAATAAACAGGTGTAGAATTCATCAACACTTTCATCAGTCAGAGAACCCAAACGTTCATCACGTTCAGCATAGATTGGTTTAACCAGTTCTTCGCCAAGTCGTTTAACATCTTCAGCGTTGGTGTAAATAGTAATTTCACATTTATCAACAACTTTATCAAAGTCAGATCGCATTTTTGCATATAAAACTTCACCGATATGTTTTAAACGGAAGCCTTTTTCAAATGCTTCTTTAGTTAAACGGATCCAGGCAATATTTCTTTGTCCAACATGCATAGCCCCTTCAATATAGTTTGTGAAGTAATGGATACGTCTTTCAAGAACGGTTTCAAAGTCTTTTTGCATTTGTTTTCCAGCAACTTTAACAACAACGCCCATAGGTAAACGAACTACGTCTTTTCCTGCGAACATGGCGTCATCAATATCTGGTCCAACAATAGTAATTTTGTGATCTTCCATTTCAGCTAAATCACCGGTGGTAACCAATTCCCAACATTCAGTTTTGTTCCCGCCGAATTCAGCAAACATGGTATCTTTACGAACACGTTCACCTTCAAATGCTGATGAAACAGCAACTGGACAGTCGATTTCGGTAACTTTGATTTTGATGTTACGGGCTTCTAAAGAAGTGGCAACAACTTTGCTGTTATCTGGTTGGTTTAATAATAAGGTTGGTACTTCGTTGATATAAGTTTCTGTGATTGCTGGGAAGCCTAACTCGATGGCAGCAGCACCGGCAGCAATTATTTTATTATCCCATGGTCCAAATACGTTAACAAATGCTTTAACACGTTTTTTGGTATAGGTGCGGTGAGCCAGGAAGTCGCCTGGAGGTGTTGCACCAAAGATTAAGCTGGCACGAAGCGCAACCGATACAACATGGATAACGGATTCGATTTCGTATCCCAAAGGAATAACTCGAAGGTCAATACCCATTTTGATTTTTTGTTCAATTGCCTGGTCGATTACTTTACCAACCATGAAGGTTAACAGACCTTTGCCCTGGTAATCTTTAACAATTGTAGCAAGCATTTCTGCATCTTTACATTCACCAATAATAACAGCAACCCCTGGGATATCATCGGTTACCAGTGGCACACCGAAGTTACGGACTTCAGCATCGGTGATGTGACCTAAACAACGGGCATCAGTTGTATTTAAATCTTCTACGTGACGACCTTCGTATGGAAGTTCAGTGTAAACATACTTAACTGCTTCAATAATTTCTGCACACATTGCCGCAGAAGTTCCGGCATCTAAGCCTTCTTGCAGGTAATTAGTACGGTTGATCTTAGCTTTAGCAAGTGCTAACGCATCTTCTAATTCACCTACATTGGTGATTTTTTTGCCTGTGATGGCATAAATACAAGGTAAAGCATAAGCAGTACCTGGGAATTTTACCGGTGTTTCTTTTCCCTTTTCAGCAACGACTTTGGCAACCATTTCTTCAGCACGTTGAAAGTACTGGGCTTGACCGTCGTAAACAATATCAAAAAGATTCATATTCATATGGACTTTTTCCTCCTTAGATTCGTTCAATTATCATTAGATTTTTGTATTTATTCTAAATTCGTTTTTTTTATTTCTTTTTGTCCTGTACAATCTCCAGTATTTTTGTACCGAGAGTGGCAATATCTGCCTTCATGACAGGATCGTCATAGGGTGATTTGTTGTTGCGATCAGATTCTGAAATCGCATCCCGGTAATTTAAAAAACCAACGATGTTTTCTTCTCCGACCTTTTCTTTAACAAAGGCGATATCTCCGTCATTGCGGATTTTATTTCCAATAACATAAACTTGTTTGACACCAATATCCATTGCCATGGATTTAACTTTATGAAACGTCTGAATACTGCGGACGCCCGGTTCGACGACGACAATAAATGCGTCAACTGCCCCGGCAGTACCTCGTCCCAAATGCTCAATGCCTGCTTCCATATCCATAATAACCACATCTTTTTGATAAAGCACTAAATGATTCATCAGTGTTTTTAACAAAACATGTTCGGGACATACGCAGCCGGATCCTCCGGTGTCGACAGTTCCCATGGTTAGCAGTTTAACCCCCTGAAACGCTTTGGCATAACGCTCCGGAATATCGGCAACCTCAGGGTTCATTCTAAACATTGAACCAAAGGTACCGGTATTCGCAGCGGTACGTTCTTCCACTAGGTCTTTCATTTCTGAAATAGGGACAATTTCTGCAATCATCTCTTCGCTCATGCCTAAGGCAAGGCCAAGATTCGCATCGGGATCAGCATCAACTGTTAATACATTATATCCTTCATCGGCAAAATATCGGCTTAGACTTGCTGAGATGGTTGTTTTTCCCACTCCGCCTTTTCCTGTTAATGCTATTTTCATTTTTTCACCTGTCTATCTTTTAAAAATTAGATCCCTAATGCAGTTCGTTTTGCTTCGATGTCTTCCATAATCATGTCTACCATGATCATTGGATCTTTTTCCCATACAAATTTTGCACCAAGCATGTCCATGCAGTCTTCTGTTAGTAATTTTACAAAGTTTGGAGAACCCAATACCTGTGGAATAACGCCCAGGTATGTATTAATCCCAGTAGCTACTACGTAGTTCGCAATCGAAACGGCTTTTTCTGACATCCATTCAGGAGCAATCCCAACAACTGGCAAATCAGGAATATCTACATTTTTTTCGATCGCACATAAGTTTACAAGTTGTAGAATACGGCTGATGTCTACACAAGATCCCATGTGAAGGACTGGCGGAATGTTTACTCGCTCACAAACTTCTTTCAGACCACGGCCGCATTTTTCTTTAGCATCGAGTGTTAGTAAACCAGCTTTTGCAGCAGCTTGAGCGGCACACCCGGTAGCGACACAGATAACGTCTTTTTTGATTAACTCTTCCATTACTTTGATATGAGCTAAATCATGTGTTTGTTTCGGGTTATTACAACCAACAACACCGGCAGCGCCTCGGATAACACCAGCGTAGATAACATCGGTTAATGGTTTTACTGTACCTAATTTATCTTCTAATTGAGAGTTAACAACTTTATCTAAGTGATTAATAATTTCTTCTGTCGAATAACCAACCATTGCAGGCATTTTGAAATCTGGGATTTCTACTTTGGCAGCATCTCTGTTAGGGAAGTTTTCAACGGCGATTTTAACAATTTCAGTTGCATTTTCTAAACCGGTTGCTTCTGAGAATTCAAGATACATATCACCGGATATTTTTGCTTTTTCAGAAGTACTGATGAATCGTGTATGGTACTTTTTAGCCAAGGCTGGTAGCGCTGGGAAGATACATTGTACATCTACAATTGCAGCTTCGATCGCACCAGTAATGATACATAATTCCTGTTGATAGAAGTTACCGGCCATTTTAACACCATGACGCATGGTCATTTCATTCCCTGTACAGCACATCCCAACGATATTAATGCCTTTAGCACCCTTAGCTTTTGCCAACTCGACCATTTCTGGGTTATTAGCAGCCATTACAACCATTTCAGCCAGGTTAGGATCATGACCATGGATCAGGATATTAACCATATCGTCTGAAATACAACCAAGATTTGCTTCAGTTGGTCGTGCTGTTGGCGTACCATAAAGAATATCAGATAATTCGGTACCGATCATCGAACCGCCCCAGCCATCTGCCAGACTAGTTCTAGTCCCACGTCGGAAAATGCTTTCGTAGTCAGAAGCACAGCCGATATGTGTTGAATGCATTAATGTGGTAACTTCCATATCTACCGCACGTGGTTCAACATTTTCTCTTGCCCAAACTTTTTGTCTTTCAGCTTGTGCTCTCTTTATGAAATTTTGGGTTCCGAAAGGTTTACCAAACTCTTCTAATGCCATGCCTGACAATTCATGAGCTAAAGCGTAAGTTTCTTTTGTGTCAGCGTCGGCAATTCCCCACTCAGCTGCAACTACACGCAATTTCTTTTCATCACGAACTTTAAAAGGTCCTTCTGCTTTTGCATGATGCAGAGCATGGACGATATCACGGGCATGATCTGAATGGGCAGAACATCCGCCGGCTACCATTCTGGCCCAGTTTCTTGCTACAATTGTGTCAGCGTTAGCCCCACAAATCCCTCTTTCAGCGCCTTTTCCAGGAACTGGACTTACACGACATGGACCCATTGCACAGATCCGACAACAAACCCCTGCTTCTCCAAAACCACATTGGGTTTTTTGGGCAGCGCGACGATCCCACATTGTTTCTGCGCCATCTCTTTGCGCTTTCGCAAGTAACGCTTCAGCTGTTTCGTCAAATGTTAAATATTCATTACTCATATTTTTTCTACCTCTCTAAATTTATAATTTATATCAACGCACCTGTTTCGTATAAAAGTTATTTTTACGGTTTGCAAAATACATCTATCATATTTTAAAAAATAATCAAAATACTCTTTACAAACATTGTTAAATGTTATACAATGTAGGTGAGTGATACATTATACATAGTTGTTTGCTCCTGACCTTCATCTTAACTTGTGCGGCAAGTGATGAATTGTGGTCGGGGGCTTTTTTTTATTGAGTATTTTCAAATACCTGTTTTATTGATTTAAAAAGGTATTCTAATTAAAACTCGAGAACTGAATCTGCATAAAGGATATTATTTTTGATAATATCGCAAGCAACAATTGTTTCTCTTAATCGTTTGTCACAAGGATTAACGATCGCAGAGCTGAATCCACATTGCATAGCCATTGCTAAAACAGCACAGTCTAATAATGGACGAATATGTTTTGGTGCACCGTTGGATACATTACTTAATCCACCAGTTGTTAACAAGCCCATGTCAGTAATCATTTGGATTGCTTCTAAAACATCAACTAATTGATCCTGCATTCCTTTGATTACAATGAATAATGGATCAAACAGTAAATCTGTTGGTTCCATACCACGTTCCATACCACGTTCTAATAATTCTGAACAGTAAGCAATACGTTCGTCATTAT
>CAZEBY010000064.1:0-14916 GCA_964510565.1 uncultured Lachnospiraceae bacterium
CTTCCAGCATTGTGAAAATGACACCGGTCATTTTATTATTGATGACACCTTTGCCGCCAATGCTGCCTTTGACCTCGCCGTTGAAAGCCGTCGCATCGTCCTTATACTCAATAATAAATTCGTTGGGATTATCGGTTTTAAAAACTTTCTTGGCTTTTCCTTCGTACAACTGTTCTAATTTTTCCATTTTAATCTCCTTAAAATTTGATTTGAATCAATGCTGTGCTTGTAAATGTCTTATAAGACTTCCTGTACCTTTTCATTTTTCGCAACAACTTCATCGTTGAGCTGAATTTTGAAGGCCTTCATTTTTTCCCGGATCTCCGGGTATTTGATTGACAGCATCTGAGCGGCTAAAATCCCGGCGTTTTCGGCGCCGTTAACAGCTACAGTCGCAACCGGCACGCCAGATGGCATCTGAACAATTGATAAAAGTGAGTCCAAACCGCCCTGGAAAGATGTTTGAATCGGGATACCAATGACCGGCAGTGGTGTGATTCCGGCAATGACGCCCGGTAGATGGGCTGCTTTTCCGGCTGCAGCAATAAAAACCTCAATTTCTCGTGCTTCAGCGGTGGACGCATATTCAAAGATTTTGTGGGGATTACGATGGGCTGAAATAACCTGAACATCGTATTCGATGCCAAACTTTTCCAAGGCAATCAGACATTTTTTGACGATTTCAAAATCCGAATCACTGCCCATAATAACTGCAACTTTTGGTGTACTCATGCTTAATTCTCCTTATGGTTTGAAATATTTTTGTTCTTTAATCAAGAACCGATTTGAAGCAACAATTATTTAAAATAATTAACCCCTGCTTTAAAGATCTGCTGATCCATATTTCCGGGAATATTTTTATACAGATTCTCACCAATTCGTTCCGAGTGACCCATTTTCCCAAGCACCCGACCATCCCGACTGGTGATTCCTTCCACTGCAAAAATTGAACCATTGGGGTTAAAGCGACCATCAAGCGTCGCTGCGCCATTAAAATCCACATATTGGGTGGCAATCTGGCCATTTTCGATCAGATTTTTCAATACCTCATCACTGGCCACAAATCGGCCTTCACCATGGGACATCGGGATGCGATGGATATCCCCTACCTTGGTATAAGCCAGCCACGGCGACAAGTTGGAACTGATTCGAGTCATCGGAATGGTGGATATATGACGACCAATGGTGTTAAAAGTCAAGGTTGGCATATCCTCAGTGATTTCACAGATTTCACCGTTGGGCACCAGTCCCAGTTTGATCAGTGCCTGGAAGCCATTGCAGATCCCCAGCACCAGACCGTCGCGGTTATTGAGTAAATCCATGACGGCATCGAGCATCTTCGGATTTCTGAACACTGAGGCAATAAACTTGCCTGAACCATTGGGCTGATCACCGGCACTGAATCCTCCGGGAATCATAATCATCTGGGATGTTCTGATATGAGCTGCCATTTCATCAATGGAGCGGGTTATATCCTCAGCTGACTGATTTCTAAAAATCGTCGTAACCGCTTTTGCTCCAGCATTTTCAAAAGCTTTGGCCGAATCGTATTCACAATTGGTTCCCGGGAATACCGGAATAAACACTTGCGGTTTAGCCTGTTTTTCTTTGTGGTAAACAATTGGTACTGCCTTAAAGCTAAGCGTTTTGACTTCTCCAGTGGTTTCTGCTTTTTCTGGATACACTGATCGCAGTGGTGCTTCCCAGACTTCGACCAGTTCATTGATTGCAATGGCTTCACTGCCATAAACGATTTGCTTGGCATCACTTGTTTTCCCGATCGGGGTTGCACCCTCGAGAATTTCAAAACTTTCGACTAAAACACTGCCATATAGCGGTTCAAACAAAAAGGCGGGATCGATCCGTTCATTGATGATAACCCCAATGCCGTTTCCAAAGGCCATTTTTGCTACCGCTTCGGCCAAGCCACCATAGCCGGTGGTTTTCGCACTTAAGATTTTGCCAGCCTGATTGGCTGTGATGATGCGATCATAAACAGCTTTTACCCCTGATAATTCGGGGATGCCATTTTTATCCAGTGGCAGGGTGAATAATTGCAGCAACGATTCTGTGGATTTAAGCTCTGAGGTAATCACCGAATTCACATCGGATGTCGCGACTGCAAAGGAAATTAGAGTTGGCGGAACAGTCAGTTCACCAAAGGTCCCGGACATACTGTCTTTGCCGCCGATGGCCGGCGTGCCCATGGCAGTCTGAACCTGATGGGCACCCAATAGTGCTGCAAAAGGCCGTCCCCATTTAACCGGGTCTTTGCCCAACCTTTCAAAATACTCCTGGAAACTGAGTCGGGCCTTTTTATAGTCCCCACCCATGGCCACCAGTTTGGACAGGGATTCAAGCACTCCCATCATCCCGCCGAGAAAGGGACTGGTTTTGGCAATGGTCGGATTGTAACCAAAGCTCATCATACTGCAGGTGGTGGTGTCCCCATGAGTCATCGGGATCTTGGCTACCATCCCGTCCATTGGCGACAAGGCGTTTTTTCCACCATAGGGCATGACCACGGTGCCGGCGCCAATGGTGGAATCAAACATCTCTACCATGCCCCGCTGACTGGCCACGTTCAGGTCTTTTAAGGTTTCTATCATCAGCGTGACAAAATCCACTTGTTCGTCTTGGTTCGGTTCATCATCGACTGTTTTTATGGCAGTTGGCGGCTCAACAGCCACATCAATAAACTGCGGTGCGCCATTGGTTTCCAGAAAGGCTCGGGAGATATTCAAAACTTCTGAACCCCGCCATTTCATGATTAGACGACCGGAATCAGTAACTGTCGCAACCGGGGTAACCTCCAAATTTTCTGCATTACCCATCGCAATAAAGGTGTCCACATCTTTGGGATCGACCACGACGGCCATTCGTTCCTGGGATTCGGAAATCGCCAGTTCAGTACCATCCAAGCCTTCATATTTCTTGGGTACCTTGTCCAAATCAATTTCCAGACTCTCTGCCAATTCGCCAATCGCCACCGATACACCGCCGGCACCAAAATCGTTACAGCGTTTGATTAAATTAGCCAGTTCTTTGCTTCTGAATAACCGTTGGATTTTTCGTTCTTCCACCGGGTTCCCTTTTTGAACCTCGGCACCGCTTTCCACGATCGATTCTTCCGTGTGGGCCTTGGATGATCCGGTGGCGCCGCCACAGCCGTCCCGTCCCGTTCGTCCACCGACCAACAGCACCACATCACCGGGGGTAGGGCGTTCCCGAATGACATTTTCCTTAGGTGCCGCCGCAATTACAGCGCCGACTTCCATCCGTTTGGCCAGAAAGCCCAAATCATACACTTCGGTTACCTGGCCGGTTGCCAGACCAATCTGATTTCCATAGGAACTGTAACCATGGGCGGCTTCGGTGGAAATCTTCCGTTGTGGCAGCTTTCCAGGCAGTGTATCTTCAATGGCCGCCCGGGGATCCCAGGCCCCGGTTACCCGCATCGCCTGATAAACATAGCTTCGTCCTGATAGGGGATCCCGGATGGCACCGCCCAGACAGGTGGCAGCCCCCCCAAATGGTTCAATTTCGGTGGGGTGATTATGGGTTTCATTCTTAAACATCAATAACCATTCTTCGTCAACACCGTCATGATCGACAACGATGTTAATGCTACAGGCGTTGATTTCTTCTGATTCATCGAGATCGCGAATCCGTCCTTCTTTCTTAAGGGCTTTAGTGCCAATTACTGCCAGATCCATCAAGCTCATCGGTCGCTCGGATTTTTCACCATAAAGTTCTGTTCTGGCCTGACAGTAATCGCCATAGGCTTGTTTCATCACCTGTGAAATCGGATCATCCCCCTGGAAACGCACTTCCTGGATCTGGGTCAAAAAGGTTGTATGACGACAATGATCCGACCAGTAGGTGTCAATGACCTTTAATTCCGTGATGGTCGGATTTCGTTTTTCATCTTGCTTAAAATAATTCTGGACGAACACTATGTCTTCAGTAGTCATCGCGAATCCATTCTCGGTCCGAAAAGCTTCCAATTGATCAGCATTGAGATCAATAAAGCCGTCCAGGGGAACGATATCTGCTGGTACCCTAATTTCATCAGCCAGCGTGACATAAGGTTCCAGACTGGCTTCCTGTGAATCCACCGGATTGATCATATATTGTTTGATGCTGTTAAATTCGTTTGGTGTCAACGCCCCTGTGAGTACAACAATTTTTGCAACCTTAACCAGAGCGCGCTCACCGGACACTATCTGAATACACTGTATCGCCGAATCAGCGTGTTGGTCATACTGGCCAGGCAAATAGGAAATCGCGAAAATTCGTTCATCAGCTTTAACCTGAAGAACGCCTTCATATACCTGATCAACATTGGGTTCGGATAAAATAGTGCCAATAATCTGGCTGAATAAATCATCTGCTACCCCTTCGACATCATAGCGATACAGAACCCGGATTGACTCCAGCTTCTGAATTTTTAATATCCGTTGAAAGGTTTGTGTCAGCGATTTAGCCTCTACTTCAAACTTGTCTTTTTTTTCTACAAAAATTCGTTTTATCACAATTTTCCCACCTTTTTTAATGATACAATCATTTTACTATTTCCGAACAATAATATCAATAGAATTTAAAACGTTCGGATTATTTTTTTATTTTCCTGATATATTCATATTTTTATCCGTATAATTAAAGTTTTTCACGTATCTGGCATAAATTTAGAGTATAATTGAATTATATTTGGGTAATATTACATTATCCAGTCATCAAAATATCAAAATTGATACACGAGAGGTAAGATATGAAAATTTTCCATTTACATCATAGCGGTTTTTTAATTCAATTAGCGGATAAAACACTGATTTTTGATTGCTTTACCCATATCCCAACCAGTCTATTACGCAAAGGAATTCCCCATTATTTCTTTGTATCTCATGGCCACGGCGATCATTACACCGCTGATATTTTTTCTACCGAACGAATTTATCATCCCACTTATATCTTAAGTGATGACATTCCCAAGTCCTCCACTCATCAAACTCATGCTATCGGTCCCTACCAACATATGTCTCTAGGTGGAATGGATATAAAAACTTTTGGCTCCACTGATCAAGGACTCTCTTTTTATATTGCCACCAACTCCCACCGGATTTTCCACGCTGGCGATCTCAATTGGTGGGACTGGGACACTAACGAAAAACCCAATATCGATTCGGAACAGGAAGAAAAGGACTTTAAGGCTGAACTGGAAAAAATGAAGAACCTGCCGATGGAATTCGCCTTCATTCCAGTCGATCCTCGCCTCGGCGATTCTTTCTACAAGGCTGGCGAATATTTTATCGAAATCTTTCATCCCAAAGTCATGATTCCAATGCATTTTCGGGATGATTTTGAAATTATCAAACGATTCAAAGACAAAATTGGAAACACTAAGACAATCATCCCAGAATTCAAAGAGCGGAATGTCAAGATCAAAAATACGTGGTCTTCAGGGGTCTGAGCTGTTGGTTCTTCCAATTCTACTGAAAGGAGTATCTCCATGAACGACAACTTTTCCCCTGACGAAAAATGCGAACAACACCTGAATGGTTTTTTCTCAGTTAGCATGGACCTGCTTTGTATTATTAATAAAGAAGGGCGAATCCTCAAGCTAAATCAGCTTTGGGAATCAAAGCTGGGCTACCAGATTCCAGAACTTATCAATAAAAACCTCGTTGATTTTGTCCACCCCAATGATATGACAAATCTGATTCTCATGATCGAAAATATATCTGCGAATGATGAACTAGTGACACTCACCAACCGTTTGCGTTCAAATGATGGAACCTATCGATTTGTGACCTGGCAGTTACAATGGCTTGACGGCTTGATATATAGTGCTGCCAAAGATCTGACTGAACTCTATCATGCCAGAAAAGATGGCGAATCAGCAGAATTATTAAAAAATCAACTGGTTTCAATTTTATCAAATGAAATTCAAGAGCCGTTGGAAAATTTGTCTCTTTTTTCCCAGTTAATCGGGAAAAAACTATCCAGTTCAGACCAGGAAATCTGCCTGGAAAATATCCAGCTAACCGCCAGTTTTCTCGAGAGTCTGATTAACGGAATGCTGATCGTCGACAAAAACACCCCAACTGCTCATGATGTGATTTCTTTTAACTTTTACAGCACCGTCGAAGATGCAATCATCCCCCTGATCGCGAGTACAAAACGCCATAACATTGCCATCGATTTAGCCATAGATCCCCAAATACCGCAGACTGTCGTAGGGGATCAACTGCGACTTAAACAGATTATTTCATATTTAATCCTCAATGCCATGAAATGTCTGGAACGAGGTAAAATTACGATCGAAGCAACCCCTGACAACACCGGCAAAGCTGTTTTTAAAGTCTTTTTTAAAGTAAAAACCTCCGGAATTGCGCCATTAAAAGGCAATCCTCTTTTTATCAATAATCCTAATGATCGGGAAAACCGAAGCAGTCTCGATTATGGTCTGGAGCTTGTTAAAACGCTGGTCGAATCAATGAACGGAAAATTTTCAGTAAAAGAAGGTAGTGAAAGTGATTCCGAATTTTCTTTTCATGTCTTATTGCTTCGGGAAGATGAAAAAAATTCAAATAAAGACCCGAGTCTTTCCAGTCGAGTTCTCCCAATGTACAACAAAAATCTTCGACTGAAAACCGAAGAAATCCAGGCGATTGCACAGATCAGAGACGAGCAGTCAAAATCATCCGAAAGAGCTATCAGCAAACATAGAGAACGGATTCTGGTCGTTGATGATTCGCCTGCAAATACCCAATTACTCGCCCAGGCATTGGTCGAAGAATATGAAGTTCTGATTGCAAACAGCGGCAAAGACGCATTAGCTATGATTCAACAGGTTCCACTTCCGGATCTGATTCTTTTGGATCTGAGCATGCCAGAAATGAGTGGCTATGAGGTCTGCAAACAAATCCAGCTGGATAAACGCACGATGAGTATTCCAGTTGTTTTTCTGACAACCCTCAGTGATACCGAAAATGAAGCCTACGGTTCACGATCTGGTGCTGTTGATTTTATTAGCAAGCCGTTTGATTTGCCTGATGTAGCTGAAAAAATCAGAAATCATCTGGCTTTAAAACATTACCGGGAAATCCTCAGTGATACTGCCGATACTGATGCCTTGACACAAATCCCAAACCGTCGCCGCTTTGAGGAAATGCTGGCGATTGAAGTTCGTAAAGCCAGGCGTAACCATACCCCGTTGTCAGTAGTCAGTATCGACATCGACTATTTCAAACAGTATAATGACACTTATGGTCATTTTGAAGGTGACGATTGTTTAAGGGCAATCGCAAATACACTGAAGAAAACTTTAAAACGTGCCGGCGATCTGGTTGCCCGCTGGGAAGGCGCCGAATTTATCTGCCTGCTCCCGGACACTAACCTGAAAGGGGCCACTCATGTTGCCGAAAATATGCGAAAAGCGGTGCTGAATTTAAGAATTCCTCATCATTCTGCACCAATAGAAAAAGTAGTAACCCTGTCATTAGGCGTTACCTCGGAACTTAGCACTGATAAAAACTCAAGCCGTGATTCGTTTGAGAACCTTCTCAATCACGCATGGGATGCGCTTGAAAAATCTAAGGAAGCCGGTCGAAACCATGTTTTTGTGTACAAAAATATGTAAAATTAGAGAACCCCTATTACTAGAATAAACAGGGGTTCTCTTTTTACCATTGTTTAATTCAGTGTCATGTGTGCCTATTATCCCTGCCAACCATATTTGCCCTTCATTTCAACAAAACGCACCAGATCAACGGTCTGCTGATGAACCTGTCCGTTAACATCCTTAAAAACCAGCTTTAATTCCTGCAATTCAGGCGGTCCTACCGGAATAATCATCTTTCCTCCAATGGCCAATTGTTCCAGCAGTTCGTTAGGAATTTTCTCTGCTGCAGCAGTAACCATAATTCGATCAAAGGGCGCATATTCTTTCCAACCTTCACTGCCATCGCCGATTCGATAAACAATGTTGGTATAACCCAAGGTTTCCAGTCGCTTCCGAGCTGATTCAGACAATTCTGCAATCCGCTCAATCGTATAGACAATTTTTGAAAATCTGGCCAACAACGCTGTCTGATACCCCGATCCGGTTCCAATTTCCAGAACCCGACTTTCTGACTCCGGCTCCAGAATCCGGGTCATTTCCAATACCAATGATGGTTGCGAAATCGTCTGTTCATAACCAATAGACAACGGTTTATCCAAATCTGCAAACACCTTCATTTCATTGTCAATAAAAAAAGATCGGTCCAGATGCTGATAGAATTCGGCTAAAGCATTATAATCCATCTTTTCTTCTCACTTTCAATTTTTAATCCTTTTTATAATTTAAAACAATTACTCTCAATCAGATAATCTCTCACGCCCCGAAGCCAGGCATGCCGGGTCACGTGACTGATCGTAGGATACACCGTTAAATGATCCATCCGATTCTCCACCTTGTTCAGATTAAATCCTTCAGGAACCACCATGAATTTTCCAAATCCCGGTTCAATCGCCTTTTGGGGACATCCGTAAACGCAACGCATGCAAAGTACACAATCATTTCCAAAAATGTGTCTTTTGTTGACAATCTTAATATTATCCTGTGGACACAGCTTTTCACACCACCCGCAATCCACACATTTATCATTGACCTTCAGGTTTTGTCCAAATATTCTGCCGCCTAAAGCTTCTAAATATCCCAGTTTTGACGCAAAACGGTCAATTCCATAAGGATTTGTGCGATGGCGGTTCCCCTTTATGATTTCTCCCACAACCTTATCAGCAATCACCGGAGTCGCATGAAGAACCATGGCACAAAGGCTTTCGTCAAAACCAATTATAAAATTTGATGGCATCACCATCATTTTCTCGTAAATCACATCGTAACCCTTTTTCTCAAGCAGACGGATCGTGGATAATCGACATGCTGTATTGGGTGAGATTTCTCCGCCACCGGATACTGACACTACCACTGCTGGTCGTCCCTTTGCCGGCTGGATTTTTTTAAGCCATTCCGCGATGGGTTTTGGGGCGTTGAAAGCATATACCGGAAAAAGCAAAAACAATACTTCACCAAAAAAAACTGGATCAATCGCTCTTTTTAACTCTGTCCGCTGTACACTTATCGACCTTTTCTTAAACGAACGTTCAAAGGCGTCAGCAACCCGGGCCGTCCCTCCAGTACCGGTAAAATATATCAAATTTGCGCTTTTAAAATCCATTTTTTCCTCACAATCCTATCATAGCTGACTAAATAATTATAATTCTCATCATTTTTGATAGCATAACTTTTTCTGGTTTTTTGATAAAATCCAAACTTTTGGGGTAAATACATCACAGAAAACAATTCTGATTCTACTTGTCGCTATTCTCTTGATTTTTACCCTTCTTGATAATTTTAAAACATCCACCCCTACTGATTTGTTTTTAAAAAGCTTTACAGCGAACATGAATCAAGTATAAAATAATAAGGATCAGAACATGCTTTTAACGAACCGGAAAGGAATCCTGAAGATGAGTAAATTTTGCGATCTGAACAGCGAGAATAACATAATTGAGGATGTTTCAAAAATCAATAATCTCGATCTAAATTCTCTCGTTCAGAATGATGACTGCCGCGAATTATCAGTGCTGTTCAATGAGGCCTTAAAAAAATCCCAAAATACCATATGCTATTTATCAGTCCTGATGATTGCCATCGATTTCATAAAAGATATCCCCGAAAATAATAATCAGATTGGAGATGATGTGTACCTTAACCAAGTTGCACGCATACTGAAAAGCACCTTAAAACGAGCCGGAGATCTGGCCACTCTTTGGAAAGATCAAAAATTCGCTTGTATTCTCTCTGATACTGACTCTGCCGGTGCAGTAGAAATGGCCGAAAGAATCAAAAACAGAATTATCGACTCAGCATTTCCAAATACTGATACCGTCACCGTTTCAATCGGAATGGTGACCTCCATTTTTACCGAGGAGACTTCTTTCAATACACTGTTGAACAAAGCCGATCATGCCTTATCAGCCGCCATAAAAATGGGTGGCAATCAAATCTACATCGATAAATATTAAGGCCAGACCTACAACCTGGCTTTTTTATTTGACGATCACACAAAGTTTACTCGTAATTAAGCAGTTTTTTTCATTGTATATTTTTGAATTTCACGATTATTTTGCAAACAAAAATCCAAATTCTTTATTTCTGGAGCTGATAACAAAAAACGTTCTTTCTTTTTTGTATAATAATTAATGCCTATTGCTTATAACTTTATTACAAAATGGATATCTTTTGAAAAAAAATAAAATTTTTGTTATTTTTTTGTTTCATTTTACGATAATATCCCTTATAATCTACTATAAATAAAAACTGTATTCATTTAATCAAATGATTAACTCTTCATTCAGAAAGGTGGTATTCACGAACATAGACGTTTAATCAAATCGTCCGACTCAGGTTAAAGAAAATTCTTTACGATAAAATCCGCCATTGGCCATTATCGTAAAATCGTATATTTTTTTTGACATCAGATCTGTAAGTAAAGACACCGTCCGCAATTTACCCCCCCCCAATAAATTATAAAACTGGAGGACTAACTTGAATTGGTTTAAAAATTTAAAAATTAAAACGAAACTACTGTCATCTTTTATTCTTATTGCCCTACTCGTTGGCGTTGTCGGTTTCATCGGCATATTGAACACATGGTCGCTGCAGGAGTCTGATCAGGAGTTGTATGAAAACATGACTGTTCCCATTTCTCAAGTGGGCCAAATGTCGACAACTTTCCAGAAGATGCGTGTGAACCTTCGGGACATGATTCTGGCTAACGATCCGGCCCTGATTCAGACCATTGCCAAAAGTATTGATGAGGAGCAAGTTAATATCGATAATTTGGCCGAAGAATACAAGAAAACGATTCAGACCGATGAAATGCAACAGGCCTTTGACACTTTTGAATCTGCTCGGGTCGAATACAACAAACATCTTGACGCAGTCAAAAGCGAGGCTGCCCAGAATCTAGACGCTGAAGCCTTTAACCTGATGAGTCCTGATGGGGCTGCCGGGAAAGCTACTGCCGCTCTGCAAGCTGCCATTGACAATCTGTCGGACTTAAAGCTTGCTGATGGTTTGTCCAAATCTGAAGATAATATCGCCCAGGCGGCTGCTGCAAAAACTACAATGACGATTATAATGATCATCAGCATGATACTTGCTGTTGCTCTGGGTTTGGTGCTGACATCGCTGATTTGTGGACCACTACGTAAAGCTAACCACATGGTTCAGGAAATGAGTAAAGGCCACTTGAGCAATCGGCTCAATATGGATACAAAGGATGAAGTCGGCGAAATGGCAACTGCCATGGATCAGATGGCCGATGCCCTCCAGTATATGGTCATCGGCACGATAAACCGCATTTCTGAAGGGGATGTTTCCATAAACGTCGAAATCACTGATCCGGAAGATGAAATCGCTCCTGCTCTGAAAAATACTATCGAAACCATCCGTGCTCTGGTCAATGAGGCTAATACCCTCTCTCAGGCGGCTGTGGAAGGCCGTCTGGATACCCGGGGTTATGCTGATGCTTTCAGTGGCAGTTTCAGGGAAATCGTCGCCGGTGTTAATAGTACTCTTGATGCAGTCGTCGGTCCACTCAATGTGGCTGCCGAATATATTGAACGGATTGGTAAAGGTGAAATCCCTCCCAAAATTACCGATGAATATTATGGCGACTTCCGGGAAATCAAGAATAACCTGAATGCCTGCCTGGATGGATTGGGTGCCTTAACTGTAGCTGATCACACTTTGAAATTAATGAACCAAAATGATCTCACGCAAGCTATCGACGGCGAGTTTGAAGGCATTTTCGGTGAGATAGCCCGATCTATTAATGGCGTTCATGCTCAGCTGGGGCGGATCGTCGATATTACTACCAATATCCGTAACGGTGATTTAAGTGATCTGGACTTCCTCCGCAGCATTGGCAAGCGCAGTGAAAATGATCGTTTGGTTCCCGCTCTGCTGGGTATGACCGAAACCATTATGATGCTGGTCGAAGAAACCCGAACCATGGCTCAAATTGCTATTGATGGTGATTTGAATAACCGTGGTGATGTCACCAAATTCCAGGGCGAATATGCAACCGTTATTGACGGATTCAATCTCACCCTCGATGCAATTATCGATCCGATTAAAGCTGCTTCAGCAACCCTAAAAGAATTGGCGGAAGGAAATCTCAGCATTTCGATGCAAGGTGACTTTAAGGGTCAACATGGAAAAATCAAACATGATATGAATCAAACCATCGATTTCTTGAAAGGTTATGTCAGTGAGATCACCCGTAATCTGGAAGAAATGGGTCGCGGCAATTTTGATCTGGAAATTACCAGCAATTTCTGCGGTGACTTCCTAGCTATCAAAATAGCCTTAAATGACATTGCGACCAGTTTAAGCACTACCTTATCTGATATCAATGTGGCTGCGACTCAGGTTGAAATCGGTGCCCATCAAATATCTGATGGCGGACAAGCCTTATCACATGGCAGCACTGAACAGGCCAGCTCAATTCAAGAACTGACGGCTTCGATTGAAGAGGTTGCTTCTGAAACGAAACGCAATGCTAAGAACGCCAATGAAGCCAACGAACTTGCCATCGCTGTTCGTACCAATGCCGAAGTGGGCAACACCCAAATGGTAAAAATGGTTGCTGCTATGAGTGAAATTAACGATTCATCAAATAATATTTCTAAAATCATCAAGGTTATTGACGATATTGCTTTCCAGACCAATATTCTGGCTCTTAATGCTGCTGTTGAAGCGGCTCGAGCTGGACAACATGGAAAAGGCTTTGCGGTTGTTGCCGAAGAGGTTCGAACCCTGGCGGCCCGCAGTGCTGAAGCTGCCAAGGAAACCACCGGTCTGATTGAAGGTTCGATCGATAAAGTCGAAATTGGAACTCGAATTGCTGACGAAACCGCCCTTAGTCTGGCCGAAATTCTCAAGCAGATCGAAAAAGTCACCGATCTGGTTGGCAGTATTGCCCGGGCTTCAAATGACCAGGCATCAGAAATTGCCCAGATCAATCAAGGCATCGAAGCGGTTTCCCAGGTAGTTCAAACCAATTCGGCCACGGCTGAACAAAGCGCTGCGGCCAGCGAAGAACTATCAGGACAAGCCGAAATGCTAAAACAAATGGTTGAAGCGTTTAAATTAAAAAACACCAACTCCTCGAGTTTGCGCAAGAGCTCAGTAGTTGACAAAAAAGAAAATAGTGTTGAACAAGCAGTTTATAATATTCCAGACATTATTCTTGATGATCAAGAGTTTGATAAATACTAATATACTAATATACTTCCATACAATCAAAATTGAAAATCCGGTTTGAATCAGTAGATTCAAACCGGATTTTTATTGCCCAGGTTTGATCGTTATATCTAAATAAACTCCCGCCATTTGGGAAGATCTCGTTTACGATCTCGCGACAAATAATTAACATAGTGACTGGTAGCTGTAATTGCAGCGACACCGTTAAATTGAGTTCATTTTAACGGAAGGTATTCAATAAACAAGCAGTATAGCTAACACGCATACCGCCTCTGTCAAAATCAAGGCATAATCGTTAATATTATTTTTCGCTTCTATTGTTACCCCTTACCCCAGTAACTTTGCAAAATCTTCATATCGGGTTCTGGCTTTTTTCTGGGCTTTTATCCTGGCTTTGTTGATCTCCTGATAAAAAGCAATGAGAGTTTCAACGATACTGACATCAATTTTTCCATTAGCAGCCATGTTTTTAAAAATCGAAATCACCTCATCCTTCTGCATCCCCTTCCGATACGGCCGGTTTTCTGTCACTGCTGTAAAGATGTCGGCAACCGCCATAATCCGAGCTCCCAATGAAAGATCTTGCCCCGTCAATTTAAACGGATAACCGGTTCCATCCAATCGCTCGTGATGCATTGAAGCGTACTCGTTGATTTCTTCCAATCCTTTTACCTGGTCCAACAATACATAGGTATGGTAGGTGTGCTCCTTCATCACGGCAAATTCTTCCTGACTCAGCGCTGCCGGTTTCTCAAGAAGTTCTGTCGGTACCGACAGTTTACCGATATCATGAATATAACCGGCCGCCTGAATTTTTTTGCAGAACAGGTCATCACAATTAAAATGCTGAGCCAGTCGTTTGGCTACGGCGGATACCCCCTCGCTGTGAACCGCAGTAAAATTACTTCTAAAATCGATGACCCGGGCATAGAGCTTGGCAATTCCAATTAATTCATCAATATTCAGACATTGATCTTTGAAGTTGATTTTTTTATAATAACGGCGCCCATTGGAAATTGATTCGATGTCGTACCAGAAATACTCTTTCTCTTTGAGCGTTTCAAAGGCTTTAATATAATCAGGGACGAATTTGCGACCCGATGCAGCGATAATTTTTTCATAAATCCGATCTTTTTGATTGATGATCTTGTCATCTTTTGAGATCAGGGTGGCAATCCGATCGGCCAGATGGATCAGATGGCTTTCCGGCATAACGCTTTCGCCATCAAAATCTAGTCCCTTACCATCATTCCAGTCTACATGATGAAATTTGATAATTTTTGCAATTTTTTTAAATTCCCGGTAATCCTTCAGGAGCAGCCAGCCAATCCGGGCATGTTTATGTGGATTAATTGCTTCAAATTTCAGCACGTTTATTCGTTCCTGCATATTCAATCCCCCGATATCGTGGAGAATTCCCGCAACTGATACTTCATTTAATTTCTTTTCATCAAAGTACAACTCTTCCCCCAGGTTAAAGGCTATGTATGCGACAAGACGTTGGTGATGATTCAGTTCCGGACTTACCATGTCAGATGCTCTGGATAATTGGAGGGTTAACTCTAATAAAGAAACCATGACTTCTTTTCCTTTCT
>CAZEBY010000065.1:0-14197 GCA_964510565.1 uncultured Lachnospiraceae bacterium
CAAGCCTCTTTTATAAAGGCTTTGTTTGCTCAATTAAGCTGGGAAAGTTGAGTTAATTATATATATTTTGCAATTAATTTGGCATATTGAATCACCGTCAGAGGATAAAGATTTCATTAAGATGTTGCCCGCCGGTCAGAATTGTCTCCAGAGACCGCCTTCCGTGATTTTTTGTCGGCGGTTATCAACGCAAAAAAACAGGCGCCGTTTCTTAAACGACACCTGTTTTGAATTAAAAATTATTGATTTATTCAATTTTTCGTGATACTATTGATAACATACACGCAATTAACCCATTTTATTGTTCCACAAATAAATGATACCATATCTTGTCAGTTTTGTCAATAGGTAATCTATTTTTTGTGGATACAGGGAGGTACCCATATGTCTTTTGAACTGATGCTATTTGATAATTTTCTGATCGAAAAAAAGGCCGTTTCGGAAGTGTTATTATGCAATAAAATTACCGCCGATTATTCGCTGGTGTTGTCCGAAGAACAGGCGCTGGAACTGATCGAAACCCGATCCGATTCGCTGAAAAATGTTGGCCGGGTCGAATTTGGTGGTGGAATCATTGAAAAAGTCATTCTGAGCTTTGCCGACAGCCCCTATATCTCCCAATACCGCTATGCCGAAATCATAAACGAACTGGTTGAGATCTTTTATTACTTTAAAAATGAAACCCTCGATTTAATCAGTGATGATGATCTGATTGGCTATATGAAAAAGTATTTTGACGGAGTCTGTCATGGATCTCTGGATCAGCTTAAGGCTCGGGAACTGGAGCGGATGGCTAAAAACGTCCGGCTGGGACTGGATCCGGATTATAACGATCTTTATGATATCGAAAAATTGATGGAAGCCGAGGATGACGATGATAAATAGTATCACAAAACAGACCAGGATTGATGTCGACAAACTGAGCGGCGAATTTTATTTTCAATCGCTGCTCCAGGAGGCCTATCTCAAGGGCGACCTGGGCCCCAAAGAATCCGAGCGTATTCAGCTGGAATGTCTCAAACTGCTGGCTGACTGTACTGAGCGCTTTACCCGGGGCCAAAGCAGCTCGGTCCGGGTTGAAATTGCCCAGGGCATCATGGCTTCCAACCTCTTTACCATCGGCATCTACCTTAAATCACTGCCCGATGTGGATGCCGCCCTCTTCCAGATTGAAAATGAAACGATTGAAAAGCTCTATGAATATGGTGTGTCGGTACTGAAGCGAAAAATAAATGTCGCCCATTATTTTTATAATCGGGTTCGCAAAAGTAAGTTAAGAACCGTCAATCAAGCCTACAATATCACCATTGACCAGGGTTTTAAGCCCTTTTTCGAAAGCTATGAAATCAATTTTCATGCCCATGAGATCCCCAGTGACATCGACTATCAACTGATCCATCCGGTCACGGATCTGGCCGGGGTTGAGTTCGTCATCAAGTATCTGGAAAACCTTTATTATGAAAATTTGTTTTGTTCCTACTTTGATGCTGATATCATTCATGAAGTGATGAGCGGTTATGATCCGACCTACAAAAATCTCCTCGATAATATCTGTGCCCAGGTTTTTCAAAATGCGCTGGGTTGCCAATTACTAAATGCACCCTGGGATTCCCTGGATTTTAGCCCGGCCGATCTCAATAGCCTCGATAAAAAATTACGCAGCCATAACCAAATAGAGCTCCAAACGCAATTTAAAACAGCGGCTCAGGAGCTGATCACTGATCTGGAATTAACCAATCCGACCCTGAAAAAATACCTGATCGCCAGTCTCCCGAAAATCACCACAACGGTTTATCAGGGATTGGCCACCCACTCCCTCAACAAGGTTTTTGTGCCCCGCTATAATCCTGACATCAAACCGATTGTTCATTACAATATGGGCATTAAAATGGATGACAAGGCTTATCGGAAAATAGTTACAGAATTTTTGTCCTGCCGCTTTTTCGAGGATAAGCTGGCCATCATCAAAGAACAGATTAAAACCCTGGCCGATATGGAAGACCTGCTCATCGCCGGCGAACTGGAACCCGCTGAAGCAGCCATGATCTTTGATCTGCTGGAGGACATTGAGCTGGCCGTGCTGACTAAACGTCATCCCCTCCATCCGGCCATCGATGCCATTGATTTTTCCGCGTCCGAAATCCGGATGCAGCAAAACCTGGACGCCTATCTAAGGGCACTGCCCCAGGAGCGGCTGGCCAGGATTCTTAAGCTGACCACCACCATTGAGGTGGTCTGAATTTAAAAGGGCTTCGTCCCGCTTAACCAGCCATGAGCTTCCCAGTGATTGCGATCGGTGGGATTCCAGTCATTCTTTTTCATCATATTCTTCATCATCACAAACATGATTTTTCTGAATAAGGGTGCAGCGCTGTGTTCAATATTAGCCACCGCGACGGTGGCTTTTTTAGCCAACTGGGCCATGTCTTTATCAATTTGACCGCGCTTTTTGTCAGATATGTCACTCCATTTCAAGGCGGCCACTGCCTGCTTACTGGCAAACCGTTTTTTGACCCCCCAGAATTTCAGACTGTTTTGCATGGTTTTGGTGGTGTGGGAAAGACCCGCTCCGGCCGTGGTGGCAAAACTGATCCCCACCGTATTAAACATCTTCGGATTGGGCCGATGGCTGAGCCACATAAAGCAGAGATGATCCAGTAAGGCTTTTAACTGACCGCTTACATCCAACCCGTAAACCGGAGAGGTTAAGATTACCAGTTCAGCCTCTTCCAGAGCGGCAACAATGGACTTAATCTGATCGGCGTGGGGGCAGGTGTCTTCCCCCTTTAAAAAGCAAGAAAAACAACCGCTGCAAAAATCGGACATATCTTTGGGCAGATAAAACTCCCTGACCTGGGTTTCTTCCCATTGGGCAATCTTTTCCAAAAGCAAATCCTTACAGTGCCAGGTGCTGCCATGACGCATGGTGCCATTGATTACGGTTATCTTCATCTTCTTCTACCATCCTTCTTTCAAACTAACGCCTGTTTGCCTCATTATAGCGAAGGACCGTTAATTTTTCAACGCTTATCCATTAATATTAAATTTATATCAGCTCTCCACATCTTTACACAAACTTTATAGGATCTGTGATAATTTTTTTGTAGGATAAATAATACCATAACTATTTTATTTATCCGTCATCTTAGCTTCAGACGAGGAGAAAATCATGTATATCATTATTATTGGCTGCGGCAAGCTCGGCAGCACCTTGGCCAAAGAGTTATCCCTCACCGGATACGACGTTTCGGTCACCGACCACGACAGCGAAAAATTGAATGCGCTGGGGAGTGGTTTTAATGGCTCCAAATTTAAAGGCATTGAATATGATAATGATCGCTTGCAGGAAGCTGGCATCAAACAGGCCAATTTCGTTTTGGCGGTAACCGCTGATGACAACATCAATATCACGGTATCGCTGATCGCTAAAAAGATCTACCATGTGCCCCGAATCATCGCCCGAGTCGGCGATCCCAGCCGAAAACACATTTATGACATGCTGGGTATCGAAACCATTTGTCCTACCCAGCTGGGGGTGGAGATCCTTAAACGGAAGATCTCTGAAAAAAATGTGGAAGTGCTAGCGGTTATTCAACCGGACACTGAAATCATTGAACTGACCATAAAAAAACATAAGCCGAGTACGGTAAAATGCATCGAAGAAAAATATAACTGTATCCTGTCCGGCTTAATGGTGGCTGATCGCTTTGTTTTTCCTGAAAAAGATGAGCTGGTTCCCTATGGTGCAAAAATAATCTGCACCATAGGGAAAAAAGATAAAGAAAAAATTATTGCCTCACTGGCTAAGGAGATATCACGATGAAATCAATCATTATCGGGGGCGGAAAGGTCGGCTATTATCTGGTTCACACCCTTAAAAAAAGAGGCTATCATGTCGTCTTAATTGAACGAAACAGTGTGATTTGCCAAAAAATCGCTGAAGACATTGACATTGAGATCATTTGCGGCGACGGTACCGATCTGGAAGTTTTAAAAGACGCTGGCATCCAGGAAGCCGAGATCATTGCCGCCGTCACCGGAACTGATGAAGAAAATCTGGTGATCTGCGAAATTGCCAAGATCAGTTTTGACATCAGTAAAACCATTGCCCGGATCAATAACCCCAAGAACATCGCCATGTTTAAGGCCTTGGGGGTGGATAAGACGGTTTGCAGCACCGAGGTGATTGCCAATCTCATCGAATACGAATTTGATAAGGATAATTTTAAACTGATCCACACCTTTGAACGCGGGGCTATGATTCTTATCGAAATCATCATTCATGCCAATGACCGCTGGGCCAATCAATTTATCCAGGACATGGATTTTCCGGCCGAATGCGTCATCACTTCAATCCTCCGGGACGAACAGGTCATTTATCCCCGCGGCGATACGCAGTTTCTGGAAAATGACAAGGTGTTGGTGATTACCAATAAGGTGGCTTTAGCAAAATTAAAAAAAAATCTAAAACGGGGAGGAAATTAAAATGGAATCACGAAAAAATGAACTGCTGGGGCTGATGCTGGAACTACTATCGGTATCCGCCTATGTGTTGCTGTTTTTTATTCTGACCCTTGTGGTTATTTAAAAAAAACTGCTATGAATACTTTTAAAGGACGTTTTTACAGTATCTTTATTATCAGCTATTATACCGGTTATGTTGTTCTGGGCATCGCCCTGCTGATGATTCTGCCGATTTTGACTGCACTGCGACTTCAGGAATGGAATCCCTTTTGGGACTTTGTCATTACCATGGCGATTTCGGTTATTCTGGGACTGCTGCTGATTATCATCGGCAAGGAAACCCGCAAAAATAAAAGCTTTGTCCAGTGGAAACACGGTTTTGTGGTGGCCTCACTTTCCTGGATCATTTTGATGTTTTTGTGTGCCATTCCCTATTTACTCAGCGGTCATGTCAATTCGCTGCTGGATGCCTGTTTTGACGTCATGAGCGGTTTTACTACCACCGGCATGGTGTTGACCCAGAATCTGGACCACCTCTCGCTCAGTTTAAATCTGTGGCGTCATATGCTCACCTTTATCGGCGGCCAGGGGATGATTGTCCTGGCACTGACCTTTTTATTAAAGGAAACCGGCGGTGCCTATATTTTTTATGTCGGGGAAGCCAAAGATGTTGACCTGGTTCCCAATGTCAAGGGTACGGCCCGGATTATCTGGAAAATCAGCATGGTTTATCTGGTCATCGGCACCATGGCCTTGTGGATCGACGGCATGGCCATCGGACTGACCCCCCTGTCGGCCTTTTTCAATGGCCTGTTTATTTTTGCATCATCCTGGAGCACCGGCGGTTTTGCCCCTTATACCCAGAACATGATGTATTACCACAGCTTTTCTTATGAAAACCTGACGATCATCTTTTTTATTCTGGGTTCACTGAACTTCGGCCTGCATTACGCGATTCTTTCTGGCAATAAAAAAGAATTGCTCAAAAACATTGAAACCCAGAGCTTTTTTATCAGCTCGTTTCTGGCCAGCATCCTGGCCGTCATGTGGCTGGCCCGGACCGGTGTTTATCATGATGCCATTGCGATGTTTCGGCGGGTTGTTTATAATGTCTTATCCGCCCACACCACCACCGGATTTGGTTCGGTTTATGCCCGACAATTCGCCCTGGAATGGGGTGACTTCGGGATTCTGGTTCTCGTCATCGTGATGCTGATTGGCGGCTCGGCCTGTTCCACCGCCGGCGGTGTTAAGGGGCTGCGGGTTGGCATCATCGGTAAAAGCATCCTTGCTGATGTGAAACGCCTGTTGGCTTCAGAACGCAATGTCAAAGTCTTTCGTTTTCACCACATCAAGGATCAGATTCTTTCGGATGGCCTAGTCAAGGCCTCGGCCCTAATCATCATTTGTTATCTGATCACCTTTGCCATCGGAACGCTGATCGCCACCTATTATGGCTACCCACTGGCCAGCGCTGCCTTTGAAGCGGCCTCAATTACCGGCAACGTGGGGCTATCCATCGGCATCACCGCCCCGGGTATGCCAGCAGTGATGAAAATCTACTATATTATTGCCATGTATCTGGGTCGACTGGAATTTCTTTCCGTTTTCGCCCTGATCGGTTTTATCATCGGAGGTATAAAAAAATGTTGGACAAAATAATAAAAACGTTTATGCTTACGGTGAGCCTGCTTTTCTGCCTGAATGGAAGCGTATTGGCCGCTGATGTGATCGAACTGAATCAGCTGGTGGAAAATGCCGAAGCCATGGACGGTCAACCCGTCACTGTCACCGGCGAAGCCATTGGTGAAGCGCTGGAGCGGGGTGATCACGCCTGGGTCAATATCAATGACGGTACCAATGCCATCGGTATCTGGATGCCTCTTGGCGATGCCCAAAGCATTAAGATTTTTGGCGACTATAAACATATCGGTGATCAGCTTCAGGTCACCGGGGTATTTAACCGGGCCTGTGCCCAACATGGCGGCGATGTCGATATTCATTGTGCCACCATTGCGGTGGTAAAAGCCGGTTCTGCCACCGTCGAATCGGTTCCAGCGCTGAAAATCATCGCTAGTCTTGTGCTGGTGTGTCTGGCTTCAGTGCTTGGTATGGTCTATCTTAAAGTTATAAAAAAAAGTGCTGGTTAAACCATCACTTTTTTTGATTCTACATTAATTGCTATTTTTTGAATTTCGATCCGGGAATTAGTTTTTGCTAAAGCCGGTAGCCGTGAATTTGGCAACCAGCCCCGCATTGTCTTCATCAAAAATATCGACAGTGTAGTTGCAAAGACTTCGGCCGGAAGAGGTTTCGGTGGCTTTAGCCAACAGCGTTTTTCCCTTAGCCGGTTTGAAATAGTTAATATTGGCATTAATGCCGACGGTTACTTTTCCGCCAGCGTTGGCTGCCGCCGCAAAGGCAAAATCAGCCAGGGTAAAGATGGCGCCGCCCTGGACAATCCCAACCCCATTGAGGTGCTTTTCCTGGATCGCCATTCTTACTTCGGCATATCCCAGTTCCACCTTGACCAGTTCCAGCCCAACCAGTTTGGCGAACTGATCATTTTCGATGATTATAATCTTTTCTTTTTCCATCGTTTTCCCTTTCTAATGTCTTAACTGTTCTTTACCAGCACCAATCCATAGAAGTTTTCAGTAAAAGAAAGGGTTTGCTGCCAGTGAAAACCCAATTCTTCGAGCATCGAAACGACGTCCTCTTTTGCAATTCGGTGATCGATCGGTGGTCCCATTTCTGTTTTCCCTTTTTCCCAATCAACAATCGCCAGTTTTCCTCCGGGTTTTAAAATCCGGCTGGTTTCTTCGAGAAACTGATTTTTATCAACAATTTCATGAATGACATTAACCATCAATCCAAAACTGACGGATTCACCGGAAATCGTCAGATCCAGTTCCTCGGTTTTTACGGTCTCAACATTGTCGATTGCCAATTCTTTGCTGCGCCGTTGTACCTCTGCCAGCATTTCCGGGGAGGTATCCAAAGCATAGATTTTATTTTCGCCGATGATCTGGGCGGCCGGAATAGTAAAATAACCAATGCCGCAACCGATATCCGCCACACTGTCGGTTGCTTTTAAGCCTAATTTTTCAAGCGTTTCAAGCGGCGACAGGTTTTCCCTGCGCCATTCATTATCTAATTTATTTTTATTGATCGGATTGAATTTATGTGCCATATCTTTCTCCTGTTCACACTCATTTGATAGATAATCTAATCTGAGCCATTATACCATAAAGACACCCCGGGATAGTAGCTAAATTTCCCGTAAAAAAACCGACTGCCTGTTATGACAATCGGTTTTTAAAATCTTGATAGCCAAATTGTTTGACCATCTGAATGGTTTTTTCCCGGGTGAAAATAGCAATTGACGGCAGGTTCATGCCGTTAAAGGTATTGTTTTTAACCATCGAATAAATCGCCATGTCGCAGAACACCAGTCGGTCGCCAATTTTTAGCGGTCTCTCAAAGCTGTAATCACCAATAATATCCCCGGCCAAGCAGGTCGGTCCGCCCAGCCGATAGGTAAAGGCTTTTTCATCCGGCCGGACCGCCCCGATAATATTGGGACGGTAGGGCATTTCCAGGACATCCGGCATATGACAGGCAGCAGAGGTATCAAGAATGGCATTGTGAATGCCGTTATCAACGAGATCCAGCACCGTCGCCACCAGAAACCCGGTGTTGAGGGCTACGGCTTCGCCGGGTTCAAGATAGACCTTAATTCCATATCTTTCCTGAATCCCCTTGATGCAGGCAATCAGTTTTTCGACATCATAATCATCCCGGGTGATATGGTGCCCGCCGCCAAAGTTGAGCCATTTCAGCTGCGACAGAAATTCACCGAAGCGCTCTTCCACCGCTTTCAGAGTCGCTTCCAGCGCATCAGCGTTCTGTTCGCAGAGGGTATGAAAATGGAAACCGCTGATCCCTGCCAGCAGCTCCGGTTTGAATTGGGCCCGGGTAACGCCCATCCGGGATCCCGGCGAACAGGGATCATAGATAGCGTGATCCTGGGTGGAGCACTCGGGATTAATCCGAATGCCACATTCCCGGCCCGCCCTTAAGGCCTGATCCTTGTATTTCTGCCACTGATTAAACGAGTTAAACACGATATGGTCGCTGTATTTAATAATTTCGGCAAACTCATCGTCGCGATAGGCAGTGGCAAAGACATGGGTTTCGCCACCCATTTCCTCGTGACCCAGCCGCGCTTCAAAGAGCCCACTGGCGGTGGTGCCAGCCAGATATCGGCCGATCAGAGGGTAAAGCGAAAACATCGAAAAAGCCTTTTGGGCCAACAGAATCCGGCAGCCGGTCGTTTTTTGAACCCGCTCCAGTATTTCCAGATTCTTAATCAGCAGGCTTTCATCGACCAGATAACAGGGCGTCGGCAGTTCCTTGAAAGCGTCCGTTAATTCCATTTGTGCCATGCTTAATCAACCAGCTCCGGTTCAAAACTTTCCTGCCAGGGCAGTCCCCATTTGTTCAGGGCTTCCATAAAGGGATCGGGATCGAACTCTTCGATATTGTAAACCCCGGGTTTTTGCCACTGGCCAGTCATCACCAGCATCGCCCCGATCATCGCCGGAACCCCGGTGGTATAGGAGATCGCCTGGGAACCGACTTCTTTGTAGCATTCTTCGTGATCACAGACGTTATAGAGGTAGTAGGTTTTATCCTGGCCGTCTTTTTTACCCTGGAAGATACAACCGATATTGGTTTTTCCTTTGGTACGGGGGCCGAGGGTTGACGGATCTGGTAAGACGGCAGCTAAAAACTGCAGCGGTACAATCATCTTACCCTCGTATTCAATCGGCTCAATCGAGGTCATGCCGACGTTTTCCAGACATTTGAGGTGGGTCAGATAACTCTGCCCAAAGGTCATAAAGAAACGAATCCGTTTGATTCCCTTGATGTTTTGACCGAGTGATTCCAGTTCTTCGTGATGAAGCAGGTACATATCTTTCGGGCCAATTTCAGGGAAATTGTAAACCCGCTTGATTTCCATCGGTTCGGTTTCCACCCACTGACCGTCTTCCCAATAGCTGCCGTTGGCGGTGACTTCGCGAATATTGATTTCGGGATTAAAGTTGGTGGCAAAGGGATAACCGTGGTCGCCGGCGTTGGCATCGAGAATATCAATATAGTTGATCTCATCAAACTGATGCTTTTGCGCATAAGCTGAAAAAACACCGGTCACACCGGGGTCAAAGCCACTGCCCAACAACGCCGTAATTCCGGCTTTTTCAAAGCGTTCCCGGTATTCCCACTGCCATTTATATTCAAATTTAGCGGTATCTTCGGGCTCGTAATTGGCGGTGTCAACATAATGGGTTTTGGTCGCCAGACAGGCGTCCATAATGGTCAGATCCTGATAAGGCAGGGCCAGGTTCAAGACCACATCCGGCTTGACTTCTTCAATCAGCGCAATCAGCTCATCGACATTGTCGGCGTTGACCTGGGCGGTGGTGATTTTGGTCGCCCCGCCATCGAGTTTCTCTTTTAAGGCATCGCACTTGCTTTTGGTCCGGCTGGCAATGCAGATTTCGGTAAACACGTCGCTGTTTTGACAGCATTTATGAATGGCCACACTGGCAACACCGCCGCAACCGATAATTAATGCTTTTCCCATAATTTGTTCCTCCTGTTATTTAACTATTATATCAATCCTATCAGATTTCGGGCGAGCAATGCTCGCCCCTACTACTCTTTAATTATACAGCCTAATGGTGCCAAAATCGTCTGAGTTTTGGTCATTGGTTATAATTCCAACTGTTTATGCCATCGCCAATAAGAGTTCCCGCAGCACCTTGCAGGCGACGGCGGTGGATGCCCCACTCTGGTCATAAACCGGCGAAAGCTCGTTGATGTCACAGCCGACCAGATTCAGCTGGCTAACTTGTTGGATCGCTTCGAGCAGCTCGATAAAACTGACGCCACCGGGTTCCGGAGTACCGGTCCCGGGGAAGACAGAGGGATCGAGGACATCCAGATCCAGGGTAAAATAGACCGGCTGGCCCTGCAGTTTTTTAACCACTTCGGCCAGGCCATTAAAATTAAACTTCTGAGTAGTGACGTGATCGTTGCCCCACAGAAACTCACTGCGCTCCCCGGAGCGGATACCAAACTGATAGATCCGGCCATCGCCAAGTATCTCCCAGACCCGGTGCAGCACCGTGGCATGGGACAAGGTCACCCCCAGATAGTTATCCCGTAGATCGGCATGGGCATCAAAATGGATCACCTTGAGTTCCGGATATTTCCGGGCCACCGCCCGGACCGCGCCCAGGGTCACCAGATGCTCACCGCCAATCATCACCGGCCGCTTATTATCTCTTAAGACCCGGGTGGTATAGCTTTCAATCGCTGCCAGCGCTTTTTCGGTATCACCAAAGCAAAGTTCCAGATCACCGCCATCAAAAATGGCCAGATCTTCGAGATCTTTATCCTGGTAGGGGCTGTAGGTTTCCAGTCCGTAGGATTCGCCCCGCATGGTGCGGCTGGCAAAGCGGGTGCCGGGACGAAAGGAGGTGGTTGAGTCAAAGGGTGCGCCAAAAACGACAATGCCCGATTCCCCATATTCGTTATCACAGCCTAAAAAGGTCTCAATATTTTTATTCAACATCTTTTAACAGTTCCTCCACATAGTTTGGCAGCGCAAAGGACCCGACGTGCAGTTGGGTATTGTAGTAGCGGGTTTTAAAACCCAGCGCATTCCACTTGACTGCCTTTAAATCCTCGATCGGATGATATTTCTTCGAGGCAAAGCCAAACAGCCAGTGCCCCGAGGGATAGGTGGGAATATGGGCCTGATAGACCCGGCTAATCGGAAATGACTCGACAATCCGTTTGTGAGCCCGCTGCATCGCCACCGCGTCATCCAGATAAAAAGCACTTTCATGCTGATTGACCATGATTCCGTCTTCTTTTAAGGCCTTATAGCAATTGCCATAGAACTCTTTGGTAAACAGGCCTTCGCCGGGACCAAAGGGATCGGTGGAATCGACAATGATCAGATCGTATTCATTTTCGCAGCGACGAATAAATTTCAGGCCATCCTGATAATGGACGGTAACCCGCTCATCGGAAAAACAACAGGCCGTCTGGGGCAGATGTTTTTTGCAGACTTCCACGACCAGCTCGTCAATTTCGACCAAATCGATCTGTTCGACCAGCGGATAACGGACCAGTTCGCGGATGGCGCCGCCATCGCCGCCGCCGATGATCAATACCTTTTTGGCCGCCGGATGAACGGCCATAGGAATATGCACCATCATTTCATGATAGATAAACTCATCTTTTTCGGTCAGCATCATGTAACCATCCAGGGTTAAAAAGCGGCCAAATTCCTTGGAATCAAAGATGTCGATCCGCTGAAATTCACTTTGCCCGCAGTAAAGCTGGCGATCCACCTGAATGGAAAATTTGACGTTGGGGGTATGTTTTTCGGAAAACCATAATTCCATTTTATCAATCCTCCTTCAGCACGTTAAGCTTTTTTATTTCCATATCTTCCGGGCCGGTTAAAAAACAGCCCTTATCCTTGACGTATTCAATCGAATCAAGAATTTCGGCGGTAATCCTTTCGCCGGGCGCCAGAATCGGAATCCCCGGCGGGTAGCACATCACAAACTCGCTGCAGATCCGGCCGCCGCTTTTTTCCAGTGGCAGGGCTTCTTTATCGGCATAAAAGGCTTTTTGTGGGGCCACCGCCACCTCGGGGTTAATGTATTCATATTGCAGCATCCCGGCCTTGTCTTTTTTATAGATCCGGCGAATTTCGGCCAGCGCCGAGACTAGCCGCTCCAGATTGCGTTGGCTGTCGCCCACTGAAATGTAGGCCAGAATATTGCCGACATCGCCGAACTCCACCTGAATGTCGTACTCGTCGCGCAGAATATTGTAGACCTCAATCCCCGCCAGTCCAACGTTTAAGGTATTTATCGACAGCTTGGTGGCATCAAAATCAAAAATGGTATCGCCATTGATCAGCTCTTTAGAATAAGCATAGTAGTCGCCGATCTGGTTGATTTCATCGCGGGCATATTGGGCCATTTCGGTCACTTTTTTAAAGATCTCCTTACCTTTGACCGCCAGATTTTTGCGGGAAATATCGAGACTGGAAAGCAGCAGGTAAGAGCCGCTGGTGGTCTGGGTCAGATTGATGATCTGACGGACATAACCGGGATTCATCCCCGCGCCCACCAGTAAAAAAGAGCTTTGCGTCAACGAGCCGCCGGATTTATGCATACTGACCGAGGCCATATCGGCGCCGGCGGCCATGCCACTGATTGGCATGTTTTCGCCAAAATAGAAATGCGTGCCGTGGGCCTCATCGGCCAGCACCAGCATCCCTGCTGCATGAGCCATTTCGACAATCGCCTTGAGATTGGAACAAACCCCATAATAGGTCGGATTATTGACGAGGATCGCTTTGGCCTCGGGGTTTTCCCGGATAGCTTTGGCGACGGCAGACAGCGTCATCCCCAGGGAAATACCGATCTCATGGTTGGTTTCGGGATTGACATAAACTGGAATGGCCCCACCGAGAATCATCGCGTTAATCACGCTGCGATGAACATTGCGGGGCAAGATAATCTTCTCCCCTTTTTTACAGGACGACAATACCATCGTCTGGACTGCCGAAGTCGTGCCGTTGACCATAAAAAAGGCCTGCTTGGCACCAAAGGCATCGGCTGCCAGCTCCTCGGCTTCTCTGATCACCGAAACCGGATGGCAGAGATTATCCAGCGGCTTCATCGAATTGACATCCAGGGTCATACAGCGTTCCCCTAAAAAATCCGTTAATTCCGGATTCCCCTTGCCCCGTTTATGGCCGGGCACATCAAAGGGTACCAGCCGATTTCTTTTAAATTCATTGAGTGCCTCCATAATCGGCATTCGTTGTTGATTTAATTTTGGCACGTTTTTTTCCTTCCCAAATTAATACATCATTAATAGACATTACTGCCACTGAAAATTTCGATCATTTCGCGGCGCAGGTTTTCGGTAATCTGCAGCCGGGTGCGCGGCGGCAACTCATAGGCATCGGTATTAAACAGATAATTCTGGAGGGTGATCTCCTTTAACAGCATCTTAGTATGAAATAGGTTCGATTGATAGACATTAATATCAATGGCATCATATTCTCTTAACGTCTTATCATCGATATAATCCTGAATCGAGGTGATTTTATGATCCATAAACAGTTTCTTGCCACTGACGTCCCGGGTAAAGCCGCGAACCCGATAATCCATGGTAATAATGTCCGAGTCAAAACTGCCAATCAAAAAATCGAGGGTACTCAGCGGCGTGATCTCACCACAGGTGGCCACATCGATGTCGACCCTAAAAGTGGCAATCGAAGTATCCGGATGATACTCCGGATAGGTATGCACCGTGACATGACTTTTATCCAGATGGGCCACCACCGTATCACCCTGGAAATTATTTTTTTCAATATTTTCCTCACGGTATTCCCGCAAAAAAGTTTCTTCGGCAATTAAAAAGGTGACACTGGCCCCCTGGGGATCATAATCCTGCTTGGAGACATTGAGTACCCGGGCCCCGATCATTTCCGTGACGTGATATAAGATATTGGTTAAGCGATCCGAATTATACTGCTCATCAATATAGGCAATATAGTCCCGCTGCTCCCGTTCGCTCTTGGCATAGCATACATCATAAATGTTAAAACTTAACGATTTTGTCAGAT
>CAZEBY010000066.1:0-13948 GCA_964510565.1 uncultured Lachnospiraceae bacterium
GCCCGAGCGGCCGCGAGGGCATAAGACCCACCTGAGCCAATGGCCGCCACATCATCATCCGGTTCAATGACCTCGCCATTTCCTGATATGACCAGGGTTTCGGCTTGATCCATGACAATCAGCAGGGCTTCCAGTTTTCTGAGGATCTTGTCCGAGCGCCATTCTTTTGCCAATTCCACCGCCGAGCGTTTTAAATTGCCATTATACTGTTCAACCTTGTGTTCAAATTTTTCACAAAGGGTAAAGGCATCGGCAACCGATCCGGCAAAGCCTACGAGGATTTTATCATCATAGATTCGTCTGATTTTAGTCGCCTTATTTTTCATGATTGTTTTTTCACCCATGGTTACCTGACCATCTCCAGCAATGGCAACCTGGCCATTATGGCGTATTCCTACGATGGTTGTTGCATGAAACATATTTTTTCTCACTTTCTTAACACGTGTACTTTAATGCTTATTCAGCCGGTGGCGCTTTATAGCCACAATCTTTTTTATCGCAATAGATCGATTTCCGTTTACCCAGCCCTTTTTGAAACAACGTTGAGCCGCAGACCGGGCATTTTTCGGGGATCGGTAAATCCCAATTCATATAGTCGCAATCGGGATAATTATTGCAGGAATAGAACGTTCGTCCGGTTTTAGAGGTCCGTTTGACAATATCCCCACCACAGACGGAACAGACCCCCCCGGTTTTTTCAAAATAAGGCTTGGTATTTTTACAATCCGGAAAGCCGGGGCAGGCCAGAAAGCGGCCGAATTTCCCTTTTTTGATGACCATCCGACGGCCGCATAATTCGCAGTCGACATCCGATTCTGGATCGGCAATCGTCACCGCTTCGGCTTTCTCCTGAGCATTGACGAGCTCTTTTTCAAAGCCCTGATAAAAATTTTTAAGCAGTTCAATCCAGTCGGTTTCACCATCCGAAACCGAATCCAGCCGATCTTCCATTTCGGCGGTAAAAGAAATATTCACCACATCACTGAAATACTCCTTCATCAGATGCGTCACAGTGACACCGAGTTCGGTGGGCTTAAAATGCTTGTCTTCAACTTCCACATAATCGCGACTCTTAATTGTCGCAATCGTCGGCGCGTAGGTACTTGGTCGACCAATGCCTTTTTCTTCGAGGATTTTAACCAATGATGCCTCGGTATAACGGGCCGGTGGCTTGGTAAATTTCTGTTCTTTCGTCGTCTTAAGTCGCACCAGCTCGTCTCCACTAGCCAACTCCGGTAAAATACTCTCGTCATTTTTTCCGCCCCCCTTGCCCACCCGGGTGAACCCGTCAAACTTTTGAGTTTCCCCCTTGGTTTTAAAGATCAGGTTGCTGCAGGCGACATCCACATCGGTCACGAAATACTGGGCGTCAGCCATCTGACTGCACAGTAGCCGTTCCCAAATCAGTTTATACAGGCGATACTGATCGGGTTCCAGCGAATTTTTAGCTTCTTCCGGCGTCAGCAGCACCGAGGACGGACGGATTGCTTCATGGGCATCCTGGACATTTTTCTTTTTACCGGCCTTTTTTTCGGTACCCAGATATTCTTCGCCAAAATGTTGCCGGATATAGTCTTTGCTTTCCTGAACCGCTTCATCCGCAATTCGGGTCGAATCCGTTCTTAAATAAGTAATCAAACCTGTCAATCCGAGCCCCTTGATTTCGACCCCTTCATAGAGCTGCTGGGCCAGCCGCATTGTCCGCTGGGTGGTAAAACCCAGCGACTTGTAGGCTTCCTGCTGGAGAGTACTGGTGGTAAAGGGCAAGGGCGGTTTTTGATGGCGGATTCGCTTCTTGACGTTATCGACAACAATCGCATGGTCGGCTACCACTTTTTCCAGGCGGATCGCCTCTTCCGCATTGATAATGGTTTTCTTTTTGCCATCCTCGGAATAGAATTTAGAGATAAATGTTTTTTTATCATCCGGCTTTTTAAGGAGCAGCTCAAGATTCCAGTATTCTTCGGGAATAAAAGCCGCAATCTCCTCTTCGCGATCGACAATGATCCGGGTAACGACCGATTGAACCCGACCGCCGCTAAGGCCCTTCTTGACTTTTTTCCACAAAAACGGACTCAGTGAATACCCCACCAATCGATCCAGAATCCGTCGTGCCTGCTGGGAATTGACCAGATCAATATCAATGGTTCGCTTGTTTTCAATGGCCGCATTTACGGCTTTTTTGGTAATTTCATGAAATTCAATCCGGCATTTCGTCGCTAAATCAATTTCCAGAAAGTTGGCCATGTGCCAGGAAATGGCTTCGCCTTCGCGGTCAGGGTCAGTAGCCAGATAAACCTGATCGGCTTTTTTGGCAGCATTTTTCAATTTTTTCAGCAATTCCGCCTTGCCCCGAATTTTAATATAATCCGGTTTAAAATTTTCTTCTATGTTAATACCAATCCGGCTTTTGGGCAAATCGATCACATGTCCCATGGTTGCTTCAACCTCATAGCCTCTTGGTAAATACTTCTTAATTGTTTTTGCTTTTGCCGGTGATTCAACAATAACCAAAGTCTTACTCATTGAATACCTCCTTCTTTCCTAATATTAATGCCATCTTTTCATTTGAAACAGCCACATTATAGCAAACATTGCTTTAAAAGACAAATCCATGCAAATGAATATAACCGATTGTCCTTAAATTAAAACAATGTTTCCATATTTAATTAAAATAATTTCTTCAATTTCCATCATTGTCAGCAGACTATTCACCCGATTAATCGGCAACCCGGAGCAGGATACTAGCTCATCAATACTGCGATATCCCTTTTTAATCAGATCATAAAGCATTTGTTCATCCGGATTGGCCCATTTTATTTCCGATTGCGCCTTCTCTTTATCACGCTTTGGCGACTGTTGGTCAAAAAGGATATAATCTTCTAAAATATCTTTAGGATCAGTAACCAGTTTGGCGCCTTCTTTTAGCAGTTGGTTGCCTCCCGCCCAGTTACTCCCGCTGATATCCCCAGGAATTACATAAATATTTTTTCCTTGTTCCAGTGCATGGTTAACCGTAATCAGCGAGCCACTTTTTTTGCGGGCTTCAATGACCAGCACACCCTGCGATAACCCGCTGATGATTCGATTCCGCTGTGGAAAATGATAGGGCAATGGCGGTTCACCCAGATTGAACTCTGAAATAATCAGTGCTTTCTCTGCCATTAAATCAAAAAGTTTTTGATTGCTACGGGGATAGCAGATGTCAATACCGGTGCCTAAAACCCCGATTGTACTGCCCAACTCATTGACACTGCCCCAATGGCTTTTACCATCAATGCCGTCGGCCAAACCACTGACAATCGTCACCCCGACGGATGATAGCGACTGCGAAAACCATTTCGCGTATTTTTCGCCCGCCACCGTAGGGTTCCGGGAACCGATCAGCCCAATCGTAAGCGGCGCCGCTAATAAGGATAGATCGCCTTTGGCATACAAGCCTAATGGTGGCATGTAAAGATTGACGAGGGCTTCCGGGAAGCGGCGATCATCGCGGGTGATCAATTGAATATTGTTTTTCTCCAAATAAAATAAATCGTGTTTAGCTTTATCAAGCGATCTGTCCTGGCGTAAAAGATTGACCATGTTTTTATCGCAAATTCTTGTTTTGGCTAGGGTCTCGGGACTTAATGAAAAAATCATCTCAGGCGACTGAAATTGTTCAAGCAATATGTTTTTTTGTTTGAGCGAAATTTTCTCAAGACTCATAAACCATAGCCAGTAGATTAAATCATCCACATCGCAATTTCCCTTCTTTTCGATTTTACTTATCGTATCACAATTATAATGGCAATTAAAAGCCATTGCAAATAAAAATGCCCGGAGCCGGATATTATATCCTGGCACCGGGTCAAAAAATTTAACCGCTGTGACTATTCAATCACTTTTAAATTGGTATCAATGTTTTTAGTAACATCCTGTCCAAACCATTTCATTGATATCTCAGTTAGTTTTCCGTTTTCTCGTAACGCATCCAACGCTGTATTTAATTGTTCATTGAAAGCGGTATCGGCTTTTCGGACCGTAATGCCAATTGGTTCATTTGACAACACATCTGAAGAAACCGCATAAACATCTGGCTTTAAAGAAGTGTAAAACTGCGCCACGCTGATATCTGTCATGATATTATCTATCTGTTTGCCTTCTAATGCTGCAAAAGCATCCAACATGGCATCATATTTATTCACGGTATATTCAACATTTTCCTGTTTTTTCAATGCTTCGGCCGCGTAATCTGCGGTCGTTTCAATTTGCACACCAACCGTTTTTCCAGCCAGATCCTTCGGTGTTTTAGCAGGAGTCGCATCCTTGCGGGAGACAATGACAATCCCATTGGCCAGATAGGGATCCGTCATATTGAAGCCGCTTAATCGATCTTCGGTTATGCTGGTTCCCGATAAAACAATGTCGTACTGGTTGGCATTGAGTCCGTTAAAGATACCGTCCCAAGCGGTGGGCACCCATTTCATTTCGACACCCAGTTCATCAGCCAAAGCCTGACCCAGGTCAATATCAAAACCAACCAGTTGATTGTTTTCATCGCGGAATTCCAAGGGCAGATACATATCATTGGTTCCGGCAGTTAATACCCCATCCGCCAGAGGATCTTGACTGCTGGTCGTCTTACTCCCACATCCGGTCAAAAACAACGCAAGTCCCAATACCATTGTTATAAGTAGAACACTTTTTCTTTTCATTTCTTCCTCCTAAAAAATAAACTGTGTCATCCATTATATTTGGCAATGCATAAAAATTCAAGTTTTTTCTACCAATTAATAAACAGCTGGCTTTTCGTGACCGAAAGATTCCAGCTGTTGTCGATTCAAAGGCGATGTTATTGCATTTTGTCATTCGCGATTTCCCGGTATTAAAAGAACCGAGGCAGCGGCATGACGGACGATATTATGACTCACACTCCCTAAAAAGATTTCTTTGATAAATCCACGGCCCTGGGTTCCCATCACAATTAAAGGAACCCGCTCGTCATCGACAAACTTAATAATCTCTGAGGTTGGCGCCCCATAGCGGATCAATATTTCAACTGTAGCATCACCAAGTAGCAGCAGTTCGTTTTTTAGTTTTTGAAGCCTACCCTCATCAATTTCATTAAACTCGACCAGACGATGCAGAAGATAGGGATTAATTTTTGATTCATCCTGAATGTGAAAAATAGTCACCTTCTTTGTGCCATTTTTCACCATCTCTTTAACCATTTCAAATGCGATATCAGCATTTGCCGAAAAATCCGTGGGAAACAGGATGTGACTCATCAAGTCATCACTTTCCATCGTTTCTATTTTCTGATTCTGCTCCTTGATCAGCAGAATTGGTTTTGTTGAACCATACAAAATATCAAAGGCAACCCCGCCCAAAAAAAGCGAACCCACCATTGAGTGTTTTTCTGTCCCGACAACAATTAGCGCATAATCTTCTTCCCAGGCAATCCGATTGATTTCATTCTTTATATTGCCCGAAATAATTTTAGTTTTGACTTCAAACCCCTGCTCGGTTAACATCGCGGACTGGTTTTTCAGGTTCTCATTAAATATCGATGTTAAATACGATGAAACCCCGGCGTCGACATCCTGGGGATTAAAACATTGGATCAACAAACATTCTTTAGCACCTAACACTCGTAGACTCTTGATGCTTTTGACCATCTCAGCAGATGCGTTCGAAACCTCAGAAACTACAATTATTTTATCAAACATATCAGCCCTCCGTAATTATATAATAAACCGTCAAGTAATTGACCCTAATTTATTTATAACCGCTTTGCGACTCATTAAACACTGTAAAATCAATCTGTTGATACACTGGCTAAAAAAACCTGCTTTTATCGTACTAGCCAAAAGGAGTGTCATTTATATAAATAAAACCTGATGACGATCATCAGGCTATTGTTTTCAATCCTAAAATCTTTACGCTCAGAGTACGCCTGCACTAGAAAATACGTTTAGTCATTGCCACCTTCGATCAATGATTCAGGAATTAGCGTCTTTTTAAACTCAGAAAGCTGCTCATCTCCAGTAGCAACCAGGTTCATGGAATGCTTTAGATTCTCAGCGAGCTGAATCATGGTGTTTTGATGGTTGATAAAAAATTCTTCAGCACTCGACTTATAAACAGTCATGGATTCCCGAATCCTGGTCTCGCATTTATCTGCGGCACGCTTTAGTTGTTCATTTAAAACAACTACCGTATCAGACAGTCTCTTGTTTTCTTCCGCTAAACGGTGTTTTTCTGTGAGTAAGGCACTCCGTTCCAGTAAAATATCATCATATTGTTGTTTTAAGACATCATTGGTTACCGGTGTTTTTTCTTTATTGAAATTTTCCGGATCGTAATCTGACAGCTTTTCCTTTGCATAGGTTTCGAGTTCACGATTCAGATCCCGGACCATTGCTTTAAGCTGATCCAATTGGGCCTTCAATTCTGTACTTTCCTGTTCATAGCTCAGATATTCTTCAAGTCTTTGTTGAGAATCGAGACTGGTTTCGTGCAGATTAGAAATTAAGGCTTCAGTCTGAACCGGACTCTGATCAGTACTTTGTTTGCTTAATAAACGATTCAGCTCTTCGTTCTCTCGTTTAAGTTCATCTAGTTGATTGGCCATTTCAATTTTTGAATTTTTACAGAGATTATACATTTCACCATATTGATCCCGTTCCTGTTTTAGCATCGTAATCATGGCCGCATATTCTTCCAGGCGATTATTAAAGGATTCCTCGGCGTTTTGCAGGTTTTCGGTTAAACTGTCAATATACTCGTTTACCTGTTTTTTATTGTATCCGCCCATTTCTTTTCCAAAAGACAATTTTGATTTTGATTTGACTGACTTATCTCTGAGCTCATCTAAGGTTAATTGTTCGGATTTTTTTGCCATGATTGATTATACCTTTCTCATTTCATTGCCTGACATCGAGACGCTGGTTGATTTCTAATTGAAAGTGATCGCAGGCTCCGGATCTGACTTCCAGCACCCAATACGCTTTTTTGACATGAGGACTCACTTTGCCGGGTTCCATTTCCGGTTCCTTATGCAGGATATCCCCGTCTTTTGACAAAAATATCACGTCAATCGGAAATTTCATGCCGAAGGTGTGGACCTGGTTGCATTTTTTGAGCAGCAAACCCTGATTCTCAGTCAATCCGGCGGTTCTTAACAAACCAACCAGACGGCTCCCAAAACGATCCGCCACTTTTACCTCACCAAATAACACCTTGCCATCTCTTAGGATCATACTGTTTTTCATTTATTATACCTCTTACCCAAACTGTTTGACAAGCTGTAAAATCGTCGGTCCCAGCAGTACGATAAATAAAACCGGCAGAACAAAAAATACCAGTGGCAGCATCATTTTTACCGGCGCTTTCATTGCTTTTTCCTCAGCGCGCTGTCTTCTTTTAATCCGTAACTCCTCCGATTGAGCCTTAAGGACATGATTAATCGGAATCCCCAATTGTTCGGCCTGGATAATTGAACCCACAAAGGTTCTTAATTCTTCTACCGAATTTCGCTCCGCCAGGCTTTTCAGGGCATCTTTACGCGGTTTTCCATAATTGATTTCAGTATGAACAATGTTTAATTCCGTCACCAATACCCCACTTAAACGCTCGCCGATTTTAATTAACGCCGCATCAAAACCCAGTCCCGCTTCCATGGTCACACAAAGAATGTCCATAATATCCGGCAATTCATTGGAAATAGCGCCTTGTCGTTTATTAATCTTGACTTTTAAAAAAAAGACCGGAAAAATAATACCCAGCAGCATGAAAACAAAAACAAAGAGCAGTTCATTTAAAATATTCCAACGGGTAAATACACTCACAATAAAAGCGACCACAAAAAAGCCGCCAAAAACCACCAGCCGAATGGCATTATATTCATTAACGGATAGTTGCAGACCGGCCAGTCTTAGATTGGTTTCGGTTTTTTTATTACTTGCACCACTTTTCTTGGGAAACAGCGCCGATATTTTTTTAATTAATGCTTGATACATGGGCAGAATGACCCGTTGAAAAAAAGGTTTTTCAAATTCATCATCAAGATCATTACGATTTCTTTTTTTTATGGAATCCAGTCGTTTCTTTTTCGCATCTGCAATGCTGGCCTTGTCATAAAAAACCAACAGGATCAAAACAAAAATCAGCGCCGCAACACTAAAAGTTAATAAAATCAACACCGACACCTCATTTCAATCAGATTTGAATGTTAAAACTTAATATTGACAATTTTTCGGATCAGCAAAAATCCGATAATTTCCATGACAATGGCAACAACGATCATCGTGATTCCAAGATTGGAATCAAAGAAAATGGTCACATAATCGGGATTGAATAACAAAAAAACCAGAATAATCGCCAATGGCATCAAACCGACAACAAGGCCTGATGTTCTGGCAGTCGCTGTCAGCACCTTTATCTCATTCTTTATTTTAAAGCGTTCCTTGATTGTTCCCGAAATATTGGTCAGAATTTCCGAGAGATTCCCCCCGGTTTGACGCTGAATCAGAATGGCTGAAACAATCATCATAAAGTTCTGACTGTCTATTTTATCGGATAAGCGGGTTAAGGACGTTTCGATCGAGCTGCCCAGTTTTAGTTCCTTAACTACCCGACCGAATTCTTCGGAGATGGGATTGGGCATTTCGGTCGAAATACTGACTAGCGCCTGCTGAAAGGTGAGTCCAGCCTTTAAACAGCTGCTCATAATGCTGATTGCATCAATCAGTTGCTGTTCAAACAATTCTACCCGTTTTGCGCGTTTTTTCTTGACATACAGTGGCGGTGCCAACAACCCGAACAGCAGTAGAATCAGCGAGAAAATAATATTTCCACCAAACAAAAACAACAGGGTTGATGGCACAATGGCCAGCACAACCCAGAACAACAGATATTCCGACGGTCTGATCAGAATCCCGGACATCGCCAGGTCATTTTCCAACTTTTTTAACACCTTATGTTTGGGCTTATCACGATTTTTTTTGATCTTTCTTAAACTTGCTAAATCAGAATGGCTAAGGCTTGTCATCGTTTCAAATCGTTTGCGCATTTGCCGCTGATCGGCAGTAACGGCATAGAGCAACAACAAGACCAGAAAAAAAACCATTATCATCACAAGTAAGGTGAGTAGTACAGCATTCATGGTATTACCTCATCAGAGTCTATTTATTCAATAAACCAATCATCGTTAATCATTACGCCATTATGAGCAATTTTTTCCAGACACCGGGGTTTAATCCCCATGCTTTTAAATCGTCCCTTAAATTTTCCATCAGTATCCAATTGCCCGGTCATTTCATAGCTAAAAATGTCCTGCATGACGATGACATCCCCCTCGAGTCCGGTGACTTCGGTAATATTGACAACCTTTCGGGTACCATCCCGGAGCCGGGATTGCTGGATGATGATGTCAATGGCCGAGGTGGTCTGATCCCGGATTGCCCGCAGTGGCAAATCCATCCCCGACATCAAAACCATGGTTTCGATTCGCGACAGTGAATCCCGCGGCGAATTGGCATGAATCGTTGTCAGCGAACCGTCATGACCGGTATTCATCGCCTGCAGCATATCGATCGTTTCGGCTGAGCGGACTTCCCCAACAATGATCCGATCGGGCCGCATTCGCAGCGCATTGACAACCAGTTCGCGAATTGATACCTTGCCGCGTCCTTCGAGATTGGAGGGCCGGCTTTCCAGCGTAATGACATGATCCTGAACCAGCCGCAGTTCGGCGGAGTCTTCAATCGTGATAATCCGTTCGTTATCCGGAATAAAACCCGAAAGCACATTGAGCATCGTGGTTTTACCGCTGCCGGTGCCGCCGGATACAATGATATTCAGCTTTCCTTTAACGCAGGCTTCCAAAAACGACAGCATCTTTTTTGAAATCGAACCAAAACCAAGTAATTGATCGGTGGTGATTGGTTTTTTTGAAAACTTTCGGATCGTAATCACTGGTCCCACCAGCGAAAGCGGCGGGATTACCACATTTACACGAGAGCCATCCTGGAGCCGGGCATCGACCATCGGGCTGGATTCGTCAATGTGGCGGCCCACCGAGGAGACGATCCGATCGATGACGTTCATCACATGCTGATTATCTTTAAAAACAACTGGCGATAATTGGATCTTCCCGCTTTTTTCGATATACACCCGGTTATAACCGTTCACCATGATCTCTGAAATATCGGGATCATTTAACAGCACTTCCAGCGGACCATAACCGATAATCTCATTAAGCAACTCTTCCGTAATCCGGCTGCGATCGAGCCGGTTGACATTCTCCGCTTCAACAGTCATGACATTTTCCAGAATTTTTAATATTTCAATGGTGTTTTCCTTGCCAACATTTTCAAGCTTATTGCTGTTGATTTCATTAATGACTTCCTGATGAACGCGATTTTTTAAATCCTGGTGGATGTCAACATGAATAACTTCCTTTTTTCCCTCATCCTGAGCCTTTTCACTTTGGCCCAGCCGCTGTTGTTCCATTCTTTCCAGAAGTCCCATTTTTTACCTCACTCCAATGACCACGTTAACTGACCCGATGGTCGATGGTATTGACTACATAATTGGCAAGCTTTTTGAGATCTTTGCCGATTTCCGTTTTTGGTGAATCCAGCACAATCGGAATCCCCTTGTTATGTGCCGTTGTCGCCGTTTTAAAATCAAAAACGATGGTATTCTTAACCGGTTCGTTTAAAACCCGTTGCATATCTTTCTGACTCACCAGCCCTTTGTTCAACCGATTGATGACCAGTTCGGTTTTTTCTTTCTGCTGCAGCGACTCCAGAATATTCAGGGTAATTTTGGTATTGCGCAAGGTTGAAATGTCCTGAACCGAAATCAACAGCACCAGGTTTGAACTCTCAATCGCCGACATGGTAATGTCACTAAACACCGGCGCGGTATCAATCAGGATATAATCATAAAAAGGCCGCATCGTATTGATCATCGTTTCGAAATTTTTAAGCGATACGTATTCAGCATATTCCGGACTCTTCGGGGCACAGACAATGCTGACCCCGGAGAAGTGCAAAGCCATCATCCGCTTGATTGCATCAATATCCCCGGCGTCGTTGCCTTGGGATAATTCCGAAATGGTATCCTTAGGATCAATATTGAAATAGACGTTGACATCGCCAAATTGCAGATCCGCATCAATCACCGCAACCTTTTTTCCCATCTTTGCCAGTGATACCGCCAGGTTAACCGTAATCGTTGTTCTGCCAATCCCGCCTTTTGCCCCAAATACGGTGATAATCCGCGATTGCAGGTTACTGGCGGCAGTGATATCAGTATTTTCCATGCGCGATTTTTCCATATAGTGGGCTAATTCGATATTTTCGGTTAAGGTTTCAATATCAATGGGGAACTGCAATACTTTACGGATCCCAGCCAGCATGACTTTTTCAATCATGCTGACATCAAATCGGTCACAAATCAGAATTACTGCACATCCGGGAATTCGGATATATATTTTTTCAGCCAAATCGATGGCCGCTTTGTAGTCATCTTCACATTGAATAATCAATACATGGGGTTTCAAACTGATGGCTTTCTCCAGAGCATTTTCATCCTGCTTTGAAAACCCGATAAAGGCGACCTTATCGTTGCGCAGCAGGCTCTTAATTTCATAAATACGATTATCATTGTTGCCGACAATCATGACCTTTATCTTTTCCATCGGTTCACCCCATTTCATTCTTTAGGCTTATATAAGCTTCTGCGAGTATTTTTCGCAGTTTTGTTTTACGTCACGGCATAAAGGGCTTTGGTCCCAAGACGGCATTATCAACCGGCGAACGCAATACCAGACGATATTTGGGCGTTTGATCAATTGAAAGCGCATAGGTAATCTTCTCCACTTCGGTAGCCGGAACCGCGACTGTCACAGAAGTGTACTCTCCCCCTTTATCCCCGGCGCTGCTGGGGCCAATCTCGAGGATTTCAATGTTTTCGACAACATATTCTGAAACAATCGTTTTATCGCTTTTAATCCAGATCGTGACGAGATCAACATGATCACCTTTTGTTAAATAGCCACCGACCCCCTTTTCTTCATCAACCAGAATCGTCACTCCGCGATAGTTCGGTTTAATGGCATAGGATAAATTATTGTTCTCCGGATTGGTATCACTTAAACGACTGGTCAGGATCTGCTCATTGGCTTCGATATTTTCTTTGGTAATCCGGCCTAAAACATCTTCCTGATTCGCTACCGACAATTGATGGACCATTTCGACGGGAATATCGGCTGATTTCAACATTTCCTTTTGGATAACCGTCCCCTTGGGGATGGCTTGTGCGGCTAAAACCACGGATTGTGTTTTCTGATCGGTACCTTTTTGAAGCGATATTGCAAACTGAAAAACGGCAAATCCGGTGATCACCGACACGATCAATGCAATGATTACGAGTTTTTTCATCGATTTCTCCATTCAACTGTTTAGTGGGTTTATAACTTGATATCTACCCAAAACACAGACAATTATTAATTATTCTGAAAGGATTAGATTATATAGTCCAAAATCCCCTTCGGTGCCTTCTCCGACGTTGTTACCTGAAGAGGCTCCATTTGAAACCATGTTTAAAAATGAACCGGTGATATAGCCATCATTGGTTTGATTTTCCAAAAGAAAAGCGGCAAAACCTTCTACCACTACGGTTTTTTTATCCGCCCCATAGGAATAAACTGGAACCTTGACAATTCGCGGACAAGTCGGCTCAAACTGATCGGAGGTACAGCCATCGCCACCACTGAGCGCTCCGAAATGGGTACAGGCACTGTACCGTTCCTCAAAGCCCTGGTACGTTGGACCGACCATATTGCCGCTTTCTTCCAGAAGGACATCGCCAACGCTGATTTCACCGGCATAACCCTGGGTAATCCAGATCCGATAATCGCTGGCGCCGCCGCCTTGACCATCGAGATCCAGGGCCCCAAAGAATGAAGGATACTCGTCGGGCGCCGGATCTTGCACCCCATATTTCAGCGTGACATGGGTCAGGTTGTTACTGGCGATCCGGGCATCCATTTCTTCTTTAGTTAAGCCAATTGGTGCCACGCCGGTGGTTCGAATGACAGGCGAAAGTTTAGCTACCGCACTTCTGGAGAGGTCCAAATAATCAATCCCAAATATTTTGGCAAAATACATCGGGACCGATTTATCGACATTGACACGGATTTCTGTATATTGACCATTACTGATCTTGCCCAGAATGACATCCTCGGGAGTTAAATCCGGAAAACCATTGAGACTGGCATAACTTATGGCACTATCTTTAATCTGATCGACCTTGGTCAGATTCCCGGTTTCGATCGGTAGCAACCGACCGGCTGAATACACCGCCGCATCGGCAGCTTTTTGCTGTTCCCCGGTGCTTAAATAAGCTAGACCCAAATCGATTACCAGTGCCAGCATGCCCATGATAAAAACCATCGATACCGCCACGATAATCAATGCATCACCCTGTTCTGCTTGTTTGATGCGTTTAAACGATAATTTATTTTTTATTCGCTTAATTATCATTTTCATCTATTCCACCTTCATCGTACAGGATGACGACAGATTCATCGTTTCACCCTGCACAAAAACACCTGCAATCGGCGTTAATATCGCGATATCATCACTGATGTCAATCACCACATCGCCAAGCCGGGGATTGGTAGTGTTTGTAAACGTAATATTGATGTCGATCGTGTCTGCAATGTTATCCGGAGCAATTGTCCGGATATGCTCTTCAATCGCCGTTTTACTGGTCGAATGAACGATGGCATAGCGGGCCCCCTCGCGCGAGCAATAATCGATACTGTTCTGGTTCATAAATAACCAGCCAAAATCGATGATTCCGCACAAAATCATAATCAAAATTGGCAGCGTTATCGCAAGCTCAACAACCGCTTGTCCGTCTTCTTTTTTAAACCATTTGATTATGTTGG
>CAZEBY010000067.1:0-13661 GCA_964510565.1 uncultured Lachnospiraceae bacterium
GCTGCCAAACCGGATCTGTGCCTGACGATGGATGCAGCCGTGACACAGCAGCTGGAAGCGCAGGGACTTAAGGTAATCCAGCTCTCGTGGACAGAGACTGAGGACGTAAAAAAATGCATTACCCTGCTGGGAGAAGTGCTAAATAAAGAAGATGTGGCAAAAGATTATCTGACATACTTTGATCAGATGGTGACTGACGCTGAAAAACTGACAAAAAATATAAAAGCGGAAGACCGCGAAAAAGTCGCTTATGGCACCATCTCAGAATTTACCCAGCCCCATATCATTGCTGAATGGTGGATCCCGGAAGCGGGCGGTATCAGTGTTACCAGTGCCGCCAGAACGGGTACCAGTCAAGAAAAACTGGTTTATACAATGGAGGATCTACTGCAATGGAATCCAGATGTCATGATTGTTGCCAGTAAAACTGAAAAAGAAACAATTCAAAATGACGCCCGTCTTGTGGATATTACTGCTGTCAAGAATGGAGCAATCTATGTTATCCCCCGCGTTGCGCATGTTTGGGGGAACCGTACCACCGAACAACCGCTGACAATCATGTGGACCATGAATAAATTATATCCGGAAATCATGACCAACGAGGCGCTAGCTGAAGATATCAAGTATTTTTACAGCCATTTCCTGAGATATGATTTTACCGATGAGCAAATAAAAGAAATTATCAGCTAAGGATGAAGACTAAAATGAGTAGTAAAGGAATGAAGACAAATGAATAGAAATTTGACATTGGATCAGGCGCTGGTACTGATGAAGAACGCTAGAGAGCCACAAAAGGCCCAGGCGCTTTTTCATGAGGCATCAGAAATAAGAGATCGAAAGATCGGGCGTCGTTTGTGGTGGACTTCGGGGGCAGGGGGGATTTTTCCATGCACGGTTACACCGCGCTGTTCATATTGCACCTTTTGTACCGATAAACTATTTCCCATCGACACGCTCCTCAAAAGTCTGGAAAAGATCGAAAATCTAGGTCTCCAGCAGTTTCACATTAGTGGCGGAACCGATTTGCAGGGTGGTTACGACGAGCAGATTTTGGAGATGGTACAGTTGATTCAAGCACGTTCAGGACTGAAACTGGAGATCAATCTCGGACCCTCTTTTAAAAAACAAACAGTGCTTGAATTAAAAAAAATGGGAGTAGACAGTATTACCAGCTCATTGGAGACTAATTCGCCTGAAATTTTTGGCCTGGCAAAGCCCGGTGATAGTCTGGACAGTCGTAGAGAACTGCTACAATTTTGTGACGAAGCAGATCTGCCCAGTCGCTCGATGATGCTCGTGGGGTTGGGCGAAACAGATCAGGAGAGAATTGAGCATCTGTTTTTCCTAAAACAGTTCAGCAAACTTTATCAGCTTCGTATTTCCCGTTTTATGCCGTTTCTAGGAACCGCTTTTCAGAATAAACCACGGTGTTCGCCATGGGAAACGGCTCTTGTAACAGCTATGGCACGGTTGATTTTGCCGAATATTGAGATCAGTTTAGCGGCCGGCAATACTCTGGATGATATTCCCCTCTGGTATATGGCGGGTGGTGGCAATCAGCTAATGGGCGTTTCGATTGCCAAGCAGAAACCGCTGCCAGTGCTGGATGTAGATGTTTATGAAATGGGTGAGAATGCTTTTGTGGTGGATAAACGAAAACAGGTGGAGCGCATACTCGAAGCAATGCAGCTGGAAGTTTCAAATCAAATGCCTGAATACAAAAGATCGTAAAGGGCTGATACAACTTAGTGATTTTCCGAATTAAGAAACAGCAGGAGGTGTGGATTGGTCATTGAACACAAACATCAACCGGCCGTAAAAGTGATCGTTGGAGCTGTTATTCTTTTAATCCTGTTATTTTTCATTTCGCTGATGCTGGGACGATATCAGGTAAGCTTAAGCGATATGGGAGCGGTCTTTTATGCCCAAATCTTTAGAACTGACGGCACCGTTTCAGAAACGATCCAGTCGGTGATCTGGAAGGTGCGAATTCCCAGAATCTGCGCTGCCATTCTGATCGGGGGGGCCTTGTCAACGGCAGGGGCGACCTACCAGGGGCTGTTTAAAAATCCGATGGTGTCACCGGACATTCTCGGCGCTTCAGCAGGAGCCGGTTTTGGTGCGGCGATGGCGATACTGCTGTCCTTACCGTTTGTCTTTATTCAGTTGTCGGCTTTTTTCTTTGGCTTGCTGGCAGTCGGTCTGGCCTGTCTGATCTGTAAGGTGGTCAGCCGCGGCAAAGATGCGCTGCTGATTCTGGTATTGTCGGGGATGATCGTCGCGACTTTTTTTTCATCGCTGATTACGTTGCTGAAATACATTGCCGATCCCCAAAGCAAATTGCCGGAAATAACCTATTGGTTAATGGGCGGTCTGTCGGCCGTGTCGGCTGATGACGTGCTGATGATGCTGGTGCCCTTCACCCTTGGGATCGTGCCGCTATTTTTATTGCGATGGCAGCTCAATGCGATGGCATTTGGCGATGAGGAGGCTAAGGCGATGGGACTGAACACCAAAAGACTGCGGGGAATTTATATTGTTTCAGCCACCCTGCTGACAGCGGCGGCGGTGGCAGTCTGCGGAATGATTGGCTGGATTGGTCTGGTGATTCCCCATTTAACGCGGATGCTGGTGGGACCAAACCATAAATATCTGATCCCGGCTTCGTTTTTAATGGGCGGTATTTTTCTGTTGATCGTTGATGATCTGGCACGCACCCTGTTTACCGTGGAGATACCCTTGGGCATTTTGACCTCGATTATCGGTGCACCATTTTTTGTCTATCTATTATTAAAGCGAAAGAAGGGATGGGTATGAAATTTGAAGCCAAAAATATTCGGGCCGGCTACGAAAACCGTGATATTGTCAGGGAAGTATCGTTTACCGTCGAAAGTGGTGAAGTGCTGTGTTTGCTGGGGCCCAACGGGGTCGGTAAAACAACGCTGTTCAAATCCCTGTTAGGCTTCCTGCCGCTACGTGGCGGGGGAGTTCTCATCGATGGACAGCCCTGCGATTATCATGATTGCAAGAAACAAGCTACGCTGATTGGCTATGTGCCGCAGCTCCATGAACCCCCGTTTCCCTTCCAGGTTCTCGATGTGGTGGTGATGGGCAAAATTGGCCAGATGAATCTTTTTTCAGGGCCCGGTAGGGAAGCCTATCAGGAGGCCAACGATATTCTAGCCAGGCTGGGGGTGGCCTTTCTGGCCAATAAAGTATATACCGAAATCAGCGGCGGGGAACGGCAGATGGTTCTGATTGCAAGAGCCCTGATGCAGAAACCTAAATTTCTGATGATGGATGAACCCACATCAAACCTCGACTTTGGCAATCAGATGCGGGTTCTTTCACAGGTGCGGATGCTGGCGGAAGCGGGCATGGGCATTATCATGACCTCCCATTTTCCCGATCATGCTTTCATGTGCTGCACAAAGGCCGCCGTGATGAGTCGCGATATCTGCTTCAAAGTGGGGGCAGTGGCGGAAATCATCACTGAGGAAACGCTGCAGCAAGCCTATGGTATACGGGTGAAAATTGCCAATGTGGCGATCGTGGAAGAGGAGACAGAGTCAATTACGACATGTCTGCCGCTTTTAAATACGTTATCAATCAGCAGAGAAGCGAGGCAATTAAATGAAACGGCTTGAGGATGTCTGCGAAAAAATTCACAAGCTCTATCAGGATGAAGGGCTTAAGGCCGGTTGTCTTGAAGGCATTAGTTTTAGTGGGAAATGGACGACCGTTTTTGGTAGTACCGGTCAAAATGGTATGGCCTTTAATTTCACCGGTGAACACAGTGTTTACGGGGCGGTTGATCCAGCGCCGCTGCTTGAGCTGCAGTGGTTAGTCGGTAAACCGCTGACCAATCTGACCGGGTACCTGTCGGGCCGTGAGGATATTTTGTATCGGTCGCTTTTTCTGGCCGCTTTAAATGCGTTATCGGTACCACTTAATCAGCAGCAACGACTGCTCAGGCGGGGCGTATCATTTGTCGACGCATTCGATTTTGTCAAAAACGATGATTTTGTGACGGTGGTCGGCGCCGGCGGCGTGGTTGGCAATCTGCAAAAACATTGTGATACGGTGCATGTGCTGGACATGCGGCCGAAACGGGTCCTTGAAAGTGTTTTTGTGGGAAAAGAAATCAGCCGGGGACCGGCCGGACTGAGTTTTCATGATCCTTCTGAGCGTGCAGGTTTGCTGGCGCAGGCGGATATTGTTTTTATGACCGGGTGTACCCTGGTCAATGAAACCATTTTTGAGCTGCTGCCAATGATTAAAAAAGCCCGGGTGATTGGCGTTTTTGGACCCAGTGCGATGCTGGCTGCCGATGTTTTGGGTGAGTTGGGCGTTAATTATATTCAAACGGTAAAAATCAATGATCCGGAAGCCATGAAAGGCTGGCATCGCGCTGGCGGCGGTTTTCGTGAGCCGCAACAGGTTATGGAAAGCTACATGGTAAAATGGTAAAAATTGACTTTTGTGAAAAAAGGAGAAGAGAATGAAAAGAATAGTAACATTACTGATTGTTTCGATGGTACTGGTGATGGTAGTTTTAAGCGGCTGCAGCTCGACCAAGGCCGAATCGACCACGACTGAACAGAAAGCGACCGCAATTATCGATGCGGATGGTCGGGAGATAACCTTCCCGGAAACGATTGATAAAATTGCAATTACCTGCAACGGTGGGACAACCCACGAAGTGGCCATCTTTGGCGGTGCCGATCAAATTGTCGCCCAACCGTCGATGGAAAAATTTCCGCAATTACTAAAAATGTATCCGCAGTTCAAAAACGTGACAAACGCCGGATCATTTGACGATATCAATATCGAACAGCTAATGGCAACCGAACCGGATATCGTGTTGGTCGGGGTGACATCGAAAAAGGGGAATGCGTTGATCGAAGAAGCCGGGAAGCCGACATACACGATGCTGATCGGTTCAGCCGGAATTGATAGCCTGAAACAGGAATTTCTGAATATCGGGCAGATGATGCACAATGAAAAGAAAGCTGAAGCATTGGTCAAACACTGGAATGATACCCTCGGCGATTTGGAAAAAATGGTTGCAAAGATTCCCGAAAGTGAAAGAAAATCGGTTTACTATACCGGCAAGGTCGTCACGAAAGCCAATAACGGAGCCTGGGGTCGCAGCTGGATCGAAGGTTCAGGTGGCATCAATGCGATCCCATCGGATGCTACGGGTGACATCAGTGTTGAGCAGGTGATGGCATGGAATCCCGATGTGATCATCACCCAGGGTGGTAATGGCACTGCTGATTTGTTGGGCGATGCCAGAATCCAGGATATGAATGCGATCAAGACCAATCAGGTTTATGAATGTCCGATTGGCGGTTTCTGGTGGGATCGTCCCTCGCCGGAATCTACCCTGGGATTTTTGTGGCTGGCTAAAACCCTTTATCCGGAATACACCAAAGATATTGATCTGAAAAAGGAAACCAAAGATTTCTTTAAAGAATTCTATGAGTATGATCTGAGCGATGAAGAATACCAAGCGTTCTTTTACGATAAGAAATAAGACGGGCTGATTCTTAAATAATGCGAAAACGGCTTTTAGTACGATCGGATTGATTTAAAAAGGAGCTGTTGCAGTTTTGCAACAGCTCCTTTTAAATGATTAAGGCTGTATCGGAATTATTTTTTCACCAAAGGTTTTGACAAAATCATCGAATCGATCCGGTCCCAACAGTAGAATCCGGTTGGGGGTTTCGACCAGAATCGCAGTATTGCCGTTGGCAAAGACGGCGGCTTCAGTGCCGTTTTGGAGCCGGAAGATACCTTCCCGATAGGCCCGGCTTTCAGTGCCGACCACCTTGGCTTCAATGGCATACTCGCTCTGATCCAGGCTGACCATTTTAGCCGAAAGAATGTCCGCCTCGGGATAGGTTTCAAAGGTAAAACCGGTCGGCAGTCGCAGCGATAATTCGTCATCCTTGACGGTAATCCCGGCAACCAGAGGAACCACGACAAAGATTCCCAGGATTAAAACCAGCACAAGACCGCCGACGACCATCTCCTTCGTTGCATTGCGGCGAAGATCCGGGTCATCGGGGTAGGTTTTTAAAGTATAGACGGCTTTCCAGAGTAGTAGCGCAAGGACGGCTAGAAGACCAAAAAAAAGTGGATTAATGGTGTGAAAGATAGAAACAAAATAAGTCATGTGTTGATAAACCACGGTTTGGCCAAGAGAGCAAACCGTTACCCTTCGTTAAATTAATTTTGTTTGTTCATAGTGTGAAAGTTCCCGGCTGAGTTCAGAGGGAATTTTCTTTTTGAGCGTCCCAATTTGGACGCTGAAATAATAGTAATTATAGTATTCAATCAGCGAAAACACATAAAGGATCAGGCCGAAAATATTCATGGTCATAAAAAAGACATCGGACTTAAAAATTACCAGATAGAGCAGGTACAGCGGATAGAGAGCGAACAAAACCCGGTCCAGTTTTTTAAGTACCGCAAAAACCGGCATTACCCAATCGATCGGGCTGCTGGGGTTATCCAGCAGCTGATAGCGATAATGCCAGTAGCCGGCACTTTGGAGGATAATAAAAATCAGCACTCCGCCGGGGATCAGCAGGCGCAGATCAAGCGGCTGACCGGTGGAGTCGGTGAGCAGATACATCAGCATGCCACAGACCAGGGCGGTGACCAATTCGCTCATATAAAGACGATTCAGTTCTTTTTTTGTTTTCTCGGTCATTTAAAGCTCCTTGTCAATACTTGGGGGTGAGGGAAGTGCGGTTACCCGTTCTTTGCTGTGTTCAATAAAGCGGTTCAGGCGTTTGCGGTTGAAATAAAGAACGGCAATCAGCACTGCATAAAGAGATACCGCAATAATAAACCGGGTAGGATTGTCATCCATTATACCGGCGCCGATCATGGTGTTGATAAAGACACTGGGAGTCCTCGCCAACAGAATAATCAGAAAAAAGGTTTTAAGCGGCAGCGGCGAAAGACCGGCGATAAAACACAGCATGTCATCAGGAAACAGCGGAAACAAAAAAATTAGAAAAAGCACGGTATTAAGCTTTGATTCTTTAATATGATCGTACTTTTCAACCAGTTTCGGACTGACAAAGCGCAACACAAAGGGCCGGCCAAACCGTTTGGCCAAAATAAAAACAATGATCGAGCCGGTCACGGTCCCGGCAGCACTGATTAAAAAACCGCCAATCGTGCCAAACAGGGCGCCACCAACTAGTCCGACCGTGCCTCCGGGGATGGGTGCGATAATAATCTGGAGCAGCTGCAATAAAAAAAACGCCAGCGGGGTCCAGATGCCAAATTGTAAAAGAAAGCTCTGCAAGGTGTCAAGTGTCGAAAAAATTTCCATTTCTTACCTCGAATTCTTTTTATCATTTTAGCATAAAAATGGCAGATCCACACCATATTTAGGGGATCTGCCGGGAAGTAAAATATTTATTTAAGAATTAGAGGAGTCTGTAATCCGTCTAGGTTCTTAAGTCACGACGGTTAAAGGCCAGGAAGGTTAAAACGAAAAATACCAGCGAGGCTACCAGCAAAATGGCAGTAGAGTTGAACGAAAGCTGCTCGTTGATCATCAGGGTAGCTCCTTCAAAATACTTAAAAGGTGTGAAGTATTTAAGAAACTCCATTTTATCATACAAATCGACAATGATCGATAAGATAAAAAAGCCCATGACCAGCCCGGAAGCGGCGGCGGTCGCTTGTTTGGTGTTTTTTAAAACGGCGCCGAACATCGCGCCCAAAGCCAGAAAAAAAAGCTGCAGAATAAACAGGGCCAGCATTGTCAGCGAGACCTTGTCGATCAGACCGTCGCCGTCGTTGTGCTGGGCAATAAAAAATACCGAAGCACAAAAAGTGGCGAGATTAAAAATCAGAATATTGATGACACCAGCCAACAGCTTTGGCCAGATCACCTGAAATCGACGGACCGGTTTGGTATAGACAAAATCGGCACAGTGGTCCCGTTCTTCTTTGGAGACAACTACGGCGCCAAACATGACTGCATGAACTGCGGCCAGCAGCATAAAGTAGAGGAAGAACACCGAATAGAAACCGGCGACCTTGGTAATATCGACCGAACCGATCCCGAAAACCACCATGATTTCTTTGGGGAAGGCATCAAACAGGGCGTTGATGTCCACCTCGGAATCAGTAAAGCCCTGGTATTTCATCATTCCGGCAAAGATAATAAAAACCTCGGCACAGCACCAGATGATCAGCGATTTTAGATTGGCTTTCATTTCTTTTTTAAACACATTCATCGGGAGCACCTCCTTGCGGCTAGATTGATGGTAGATCTTTTCGGGCAAAAAGCTTGAAGGTCAGAAAAGTAAAGACACTGACCAGAACAAACCATAACAGCAGGTTTAGCGAATCGTAATTCATGTTTTGCGAAATTTCGGTCAGATTGAAATAATCAAAGGGAGAGATCAGTCCCAACTTGTCATCTTTTAAGGTTTCATTGAGTAAATGAATAATATAAAAAATAAAGACCACACCCATGCTGATGGGTAAAACGGTGCGGATCCGTCTTAAAAAAACTGAAACGAACAGCCCCAGACTGGCAAAGAAAATCTGGATAAAAAGCAGGCTCAGGGTAAACAGGGTAAATAACTCCAAACTGTAGGAATCAGTGCTGAGCAGAGTGATCATGATCAGGGAAGCGGTAAAAACCACCGCATTGGTAATCAGAATCTGAATCAGGACAGCCAGGATTTTCATCGCGACCACCCGGTTGCGGCTGACGGGTTTGACAAACAGAAAATCCCCGGTTTTTTCGCGGACCTCTGCAGAAATAACCGAAACTCCCATATTCATCGCCTGGATGGCGCCAGCCAGCAAAACGTACATCAGGGCAAATTGATAAAAGCTTAAAATACTGGAAAGTTCCAGATCAGCGACGCCGAATGCCTGCTGGAATTCGACCGGAAAGCTTTCAAAGACTTTTTGAAAGTCCTCCAATTGGCTGGAAATCGAGGGGTAGAGTAGCAAAAAAAGAGCTAACACCCCAATCAGGGAGAGACACCAGATTATCAGGGTATTGCGGCCCATTCGCAGTTCCTGTTTGAGAATGTTCATGGCTACTCCTCCTTCTGGTAATAGTGCATAAAAATCTCTTCCAGACTGGGTTCTTCAACCAGCAGGTTTAAAAGCTGCTGTCCCTGGAGGCGCTCGACCATCCGGTTGATATCGCCTTTAAATAAAAAATGCAGGCTGTTTTCATTGACGGTTAAATTGGTGACTCCTTCCAGATTGAAGTGCTGCACATCCATCACGCCCTTATAGTCCAGGGTGAATTTCTTATAATTGTGTTTTTGCATATCGCGGATATTTTCGACCCGGACAATGGTGCCATCTTTGATGATGGCGACCCGGCCGCACAGCTTTTGCACTTCGGAAAGAATATGCGAAGAAAATAAAACCGTGGCGCCTTTTTTGTTTTCCGCCCGGATCAGTTCAAAAAACGTTTGCTGCATCAGGGGATCGAGGCCGCCAGTGGGTTCGTCGAGAATAATCAGTTTCGGTTCATGAAGCAGTCCCTGAATAATGCCGACCTTTTTTTTGTTCCCATAGGAGAGGTCGTCGATGCGCTTATTCAAGTCCAGATCCATAATTTCTGCCAGCGCGGCGATTCGGCTGGTATCGACATTTTCATAGAAGCTGGCGGAATAATGAAGGACCTCCTTGACCTTCATGTGTTCATAATAAAAGACTTCCGAAGGCAGGTAGCCAATATCTCGGCGAATTTCACTGCCGTACTTGATACAATCTTTGCCAAAAATGGTGGCTGAACCGCTAGTCGGATGGATCAGTGCCAGCAGGGCCCGAATGGTGGTCGATTTACCGGCGCCGTTGGGGCCAATGAAACCAAAAATCTCCCCCTCTTCGACTGAGAAGGATACATTTTCAATACCGCGATGTTTGCCATAATATTTTGTCAGCTGATTGATTTCAATTACATTCATGCAGAACCCCTTCTTTCAAATTTAATCAGATGGTTTGGGATGTGCAATTATTCTACCCGATTTAAATACAAATAAACAAGAACTGAGTCGGATCGCATTGAGAGAAAAAAGTAAAGTTTTTGTTAAAGCACCAGTTTTTAGGGCATATAACATGAGTAGTAGAATAAACCCACTGGAGGGCAAAGATGAAAAAAGAAGAAATGCGTGCCTTAATCCTGAAGACATTTAATGATCGCTATACCTGCAAGGGTTATGATGCCAGTAAAAAGGTCAGTGATGAAGATTTTGAGGTGATCATCGAGGCGGCCCGGTTGTCTCCCAGCTCGATGGGACTGGAACCCTGGAAATTTGTGTTGTTGAATAACCGAAAGATCCGGGAAAAAATAAAACCCTATGCCTGGGGTGCTGAAGTCAGCCTTGATGGGGCCAGTCATTTTGTGCTGATTCTGGCCAGAAAACCGGTTGATCTGGAGCCGGATTCCGACTATGTGGAGTATATCATGAACGATATCCAGCACTTTACGGATGACTTGAGAGCGGCCCGAAAAAATAAGCTGAAGAGTTTTCAAAAGGATGACTTAAAAATTGCGGGCAACGACCGGGCCTTTTTTGACTGGGCCTGCAAACAAACCTATATTCCCCTGGCCAATATGCTGACCGCGGCCGCGATGCTGGGGGTCGATTCCACCCCGATGGAAGGATTCAATACCGAAAAGGTTGAAGCGCTGCTGGTTCAGGAGGGGATTCTCGATCCCGTCCATTTTGGCTTATCCTGTATGATCGCTTTTGGCTACAAAAATCGCGAGCATCGCCCTAAAACCCGCCGAAAAATGGCCGAAATCTTCGAAACCATTGATTAAACCGCGGCTGTTCGTTTTTTGCAACTAAATTTAATGAGTGTTGATAAATGACAACAATAAATAAGTGTTTTTTTGATAAAAAAATAGGAATTAATTTAATATTGTTATATAATTATGAAATCAGAAACAGAAAGCAAACCTTTACATGCGGTTTCAAAAGAGTTTAGCGCTTTATGTTAGAGTTTAGCGTGAGTGCGGAAGGTTGGATGAGGAGATAAAAGGATGGAACCAACAGCGGCGAATAGTCTATTGATTGTCGGACTTGTGATTGCAGTCGGAATTCTATTGATATTATTCGTTCAAACGAATAAAAAATTAAGCAACAAGCATGCAGAGACAAACAGCTTCAGGAATATCTGTGAAACCTTTATGAATGGTCATGATACGGTCATTTATTTAAAAGATGAACAGTTGAACTATATCTTCATCAATAAGGCAGCCGAGTCCCATTATCAGAAAGCGGTGCCGGAAATTATTGATCAGGCCGATCCGACTCTGGACACCGAAGCGTTAGGCGCATCCATGATCGCGACGGATCAGCGGGTTATCGAGACCGGAGAAACAACCGAATATGAGGAAAAACACAAAAACCGCATTTACAAAATAAAAAAATTCCCGGTGGAATTATCAGAAAACCGGATCGGGGTCGGGGCTTTTATTCGGGAAATCACCGATGAAGAAAAACTGATCAAAAAACAGGAACGGGTGCTTTTTCGCAATAAGATTCTGGTTAATGTGTTAAGTAAAAATTTTAGAAATGACCAAAAGCAACTGGACTATGTTTTGCACGAAGCCTTGAAACTGACGGAAAGCAGCAGTGGCTTTATCTGTTTTTATGATGAAAAAAAACAGCAATTCACCCTCAAGGCCTGGTCAAAGGGCTTGATTAAGGGGGTGGAAAGAGTAAACCCCAAACTGAACTACCGACTGGAGGAAGCGGGGTTATGGGGCGAAGCGGTCCGCCAGCGAAAACCGGTTAAGTTTAACCATGAGGGGGCTAAACCGTTATCAGAATTGAGTCTTCCCGGAGGGCAGAAAACAGCGGGAAATTTTATCGCGGTTCCCATTTTTATTGATGAAAAAATTACCGCGGTGGTTGGTTTTGCCGGCAAAATAGACCATTATGGGGATAATGATGTGTATGAAATTACGGTGTTAATGAATGGTGTCCTGACCAATGTGGAAAGGCGGAATATTCAGAAAAAATTGTTTGCCGAACGCAGCAAATATTTCCAGACCCTGATCTCGATTGGTGATGGGGTAATGGTGGTGGATCCCGATGGTAAGATTGAAATGCTCAATAAGGTGGCTCAGCAACTGACTGGTTGGACCAATGAAGAAGCAAAAGGACGGCATTATCGCGAGGTTTTTATTTTATCGCACGAAGATCGTCGTCAGGAGATTCAGGATCCCATTATTGCGGCGATGGCGACTGACCAGACCCAGGAACTCAAAAATCCGGCTATTTTAACGGCCAAGGACGGCGCAGTTTTTCATCTGGAAGACAGTGCAGCGCCGATTAAAAACGAAAAAGGCGAAACGGTTGGGATTGTGCTTGTTTTTCGCGATGTTTCCGAGAAAAAAGAACAACGCAAAGCGATTGAGTATTTGAGTTTTCACGATGCCCTGACCGGACTTTATAACCGTCGTTTTCTCGAAGAAGAATTACTGCGGCTGGATACTGAAAGAAATCTGCCGATTTCGATTATTGTGGGCGATGTTAACGGCTTAAAACTGACCAACGATATTTTTGGCCACGCCCAGGGCGATGTTTTTCTCAAAAAAATAGCCGAGGTGATGCGCCGGGTTTGTCGGTCCGATGATATCATAGCCCGTTGGGGGGGCGATGAATTTGTGATTTTGCTGCCCCAAACTACCCTCGAGCAGGCAAAACAAATTAAAAAGCGGATTAAAACCGAGTTTGCACAAGACTGCGTCAAGGTCATTAAAGGAAATATTTCCTTGGGGTGTGCGGTTAAAACCACAAGTGATCAGAATATTAAGGAATGTCTGGACTTCGCCGAAGAAAGAATGTATGCGATCAAGGTGCTGGAGCGGGATGAGTTTAAGAGCTCAACCCTGGATTCGATTGTCACCAGCCTGCAAAGCCAATGTCCCGAGGAAGAGGAACACGCCCGCCGGGTCAGTCAATGGTGCCATGATCTCGGCGTGTCGATGGAACTCCCGCATGCGAAGCTCAGCCACTTGAAGATGGCCGGTTATTTTCATGATATCGGGAAGGTGGTCTTGCATAAAAATTGTCTGGAAGAGCACCGTGAACTCACCGAGCAAGAAATGACGGAATTCAGGAAGCATCCGATCATGGGGTACCGGATTCTCAATGCTTTTGACGATACGATGTCCCTGGCCGATGCAGTGCTTCATCATCATGAACGATGGGATGGGTCTGGCTATCCCAAGGGTCTAAAAGGTGAAGAAATTCCTTTTATTGCGCGGGTTGTTGCAGTGGCCAGTTATTATGACCGCCTGACCGCAGCCCAAGGATTAAACCAAAATCCTTTGAACCAGCTGGAGCAATTGGAAGGGCATTTTGACCCGGAAATCAAGCGCGAATTTATCAACATGATCAGAAATCTTCCCAGCTAGCAGCATGTCAACAGAACCGCAGCAAGCCATCTGGACCAAAAGTTCGGACGGCTTTTTTCAGGTGCTGTTTTTAGGAGGCCGCGGTTTAGAGAATCACACTAAACCGGGCCCAGTGACCGACCTCGCTGCGTACCATAATTTTGCCCTGATGCTCGTCAACAATCGCTTTGGCGATGGCCAGCCCCAGGCCATAACCGCCGGTGGCCTTGGAACGGGATTC
>CAZEBY010000068.1:0-13654 GCA_964510565.1 uncultured Lachnospiraceae bacterium
CGTTTAGCCAGTTCGAAGGCGATCTGGACGGCGTTGGAGGCGGCGCCTTTGCGGATGTTGTCGGCGACGACCCAGAGGTTTAGGCCGTTGTCGATGCTTTCGTCACGACGCAGCCGGCCGACATAGACCTCATCGGTGTTTTCGGCGGTGCGGGCCAGCGGGTAAACATTGTTGGCCGGATCATCCTGGAGGATAACCCCCGGGGCCTGGCTGTAAAGCTTGCGAACGGCATCGAGCTCAAAGGGTTTTTTGAGCTCGACGTTGACGCTTTCGCTGTGGCTGTAGAAAACCGGCACCCGGACGGTGGTGGCGGTAATGCGCAGGCTGTCGTCATGAAGAATTTTTCGGGTTTCGTTGATCATCTTCATTTCTTCCTTGGTGTAGCCATTGTCCAGGAAAGAATCGATATGGGGCAGAACGTTATAGGCAATCGGGTGGGGGTAGAAGGCATTGGCTTCGCCCTTGATGCCGTTTTCCAGATCGGCATAGCCTTTGACGCCGGAACCGGAGACCGCCTGGTAGGTGGAATAGACAATCCGGTCGATACCGAAAGCATCATAAAGCGGCTTTAAAGCGACGACTGCCTGAATCGTCGAACAGTTGGGGTTGGCAATGATGTTTTTGTGCCAGTCGAGATCTTCCGGGTTGACTTCCGGCACCACCAGCGGCACGGCCGGATCCATCCGGAAAGCGCTGCTGTTGTCAATCACGATCACACCTTTGGCGGCCGCTACCGGTGAGAAGCGTTCACTGGTGTCGCCACCGGCCGAAAACAGGGCAATATCAATATCCTGGTCAAAGGCTTCATCACAAAGCTCCTGAACCACGTAGGTTTTTCCATTAAAGTCGATTTCTTTACCGGCTGAGCGTTTGGACGCCATCGGATAAAGATTGTTGACCGGGAATTTAAGTTCCGCCAGTACCTGAAGCATTTTCTGTCCCACCATGCCGGTGGCACCGACGACTGCAACATTATAAGATTTCATAAGTCCTCCAAAAATTGAAATTATAGTTAATTGCGAATGTGCCGTGAGCTTTGGATTCAGTTTCGCACGAAACAATTGCTACACTAGGGCGTACAACATTTTCTTGTACAGTTCGCCTACACGTTACTCAATTGTTTGTGGAAACTGAACCCAAAGCAACCATAGTTTAGTACTTGGCAGTTTCGCAATTTTCCATTTGAAATTAAAAAAAGCCGGTAACGGGTACCGGCTAAAAAACAAAGAAACACTCAAAAAAGAGATTCCGTTGGGTTTTAGATAGCACTCCATCATTAAAAATGATGACAGTCTCACTGCTCTTAACAGTAAGCCCAGGAACATGGTGGCAAACCACAATCCTTCGGCGAGCTTTCCTTTCACAACGCCTCATCCCATTTGCCATGGTCACCGCCGTTAATCTTAAAGTCCGCACCTCTATCGTATTATTTAATTCTGACCATTGTAACAATTATCCCCGGTGAATTCAAGGGTTTATTGGAAAAAAATAAAAAAAAGCAACGTATTTGGAAATACGTTGCTCAGACTGTCAAAAAGACAACCCAGTACCGACAATTGTTACATCATGTTGTACGCATCGGAGCGGACACGGCGTAGCCTGTCCGATTCCGCAGCGAACAACAGATTAACAATTGGTCGGTACGGAGTTTATTGTTAAACTTTAACTATTTGGTTAAATCAATGGCGTCAATCGCGTCGTTAACTGATTTAATCAGTGCGTCCGGATCGATACCGTGTGCCAGGGCACCTTCTTCAATGCTTTCAAAACGTGCCGCCATACAACCAAAACAATGCATGCCATAGGCCTGAAATACATTCACTGATTCCGGATATGCATTAACAGCATCCATGATGCCCATATCTTTAGTAACTTTCATTTTTTCACCTCCGCAAAGTGTTAATCACATTTGACATATCATACATTATAAAACTTAAAAAAAGATTTTACAAGTTAAAAAAGAAATAAAGTCGTTTACTTGCTAAAATAGCTGTCTAAGGTTATAATAATAGCATAGGGGAATTTTATAGTAAAGGGGTGGATTATTGTGATCGTTGATAAAGTAGTCGTAAATAACAAGGCAGGGCTTCATGCAAAACCGGCCTCTCTATTTGTTCAAAAAGCCAACGAGTTTAAAAGCGAAATCTATATCAAAAAAGACGCAACCCGGGTTAATGCCAAAAGCATTATGGGGGTAATGATTTTAGCCGTTCAAAAAGGCGATGAGATACTAATCGAGGCAACCGGCGATGATGAAAAAAAAGCGCTGGAACAACTAAAACAGTTAATCGAAAATCGTTTTGATTTTGTAGATGAGGTTTAGTCTTTAATACGCATTATTTGAGTCAAAAATTTCAGAAGACTGTGGACGCATAAAGTATGAATGCAAATTCATGCTTTTCTTTTTTCTGGGTTAAATTAACCCGGAGTATTTCAAGCGATAATGGGAGCGCAGCATGCGAAAATTACTAATTGCGATATCTTTTTTTACCCGGATCCCGATTACGCTGGCAGATGTCAGCGCCGAGGAGTTTTATGAAGCGATGATTTTGATCCCCCTGGTCGGGGTATTTATTGGTGCAGTATTATACGGCGCGGCGCAGCTCTTTTCGTTGATTCATTTTGTCCAGCTGCAGGCGCTACTAATGGTGATTACCTATATCTGGCTGACCGGCGGCCTCCATCTCGATGGCTTTGCCGATACGACCGACGCCCTCTTTTCAGCCCGGGATCGCGAAAAGATGATGGAAATCATGAAAGACAGCCGGCTCGGGGCCTTTGGGGCGATCGGCCTGATTCTGATTATTTTAACCAATTGGATGGCCTATACGATGATTCTGCCGGAGTACAGCAGTGCTCTGCTGGTGATGCCGGTCTTTGGCCGGACGGCGGCGATTATGTCGACCTGCTTTTCCACCTACGCCCCCGGCGGCGGCGGTCTGGGTAAACGCTTTGTGGAAATGACAAAATTACATCATTTTGTTATTTATCTGGTCTTACTACTGGCTTATACCACCCTGATTCTGGGCTTGCCGGGGCTACTCACCGCCGTGATCTGTTTTTTACCGGCGCTAGTATTGATGAAAAATCTCCAGCACAAAATCGGTGGCATGACCGGCGACACCATCGGGATGACGATCGAGCTCAACCAGACCTTTTTTATGGTGGTGTTTGCCATAGTTTTGATTAATTTCCCGGTTTATTTTAAAATTTTTTAGCAAAAAAGATAGACAATGATTGCTTTGATGTCTGTTTCCACAACACAATTGTGTAACGTGTAGGCGAACAGGCGATAGCCTGTCCGCCGTACAGTGTAACAATTGTTTGTGAGAAACAGGCAGCGAAGCGCACGAACGTGTTTGTTAACAGAAAAATCTTTTTAGCGGTTTATGATAACGGATGTGAAAAATTATTAAGAAAGGGTATGAATGAAAAAGTCAAACCACGATGCGGGGCCAAAATCCCGGATCGAACAAAGCGAAAATCGGGGTTTTCTGCCGATGTCCAAAAAAGAGATGGCGGCTCGGGGTATCAGCCAATGCGATTTTATTCTGGTTACCGGCGATGCCTATGTCGATCATCCCTCGTTTGGAGCCGCCATCATTGGCCGGGTGCTTGAGTCCCGGGGTTTTGCGGTCGGCATCATCGCCCAGCCCAACTGGCAGGACAATGCGGATTTTAACAAATTGGGTGCCCCAAGACTGGGGTTTCTGGTCACCGCCGGCAACCTCGATTCAATGGTCAACCATTTCACGGTCAACAAAAAACGCCGCCGCGAGGATGTCTATGCCCCCGGCGGCCATGCCGGTTTACGGCCGGACCGGGCGACGATCGTGTATTGCGGCAAGATCCGTGAAAATTTCGGTGATATTCCGCTGATTATCGGTGGGATTGAAGCCAGTCTGCGGCGCTTTGCCCACTACGATTACTGGCAGGAAAAAGTAAGACGGCCGATTCTTTTTGATTCCCGAGCCGATCTGCTGGTCTACGGCATGGGCGAACGGGCGATGCTTGAGATTGCCGAGGGCCTTGATGCCGGTATTCCGGTCGATCAGCTGACCCATATTCGCGGCACGGCAGTCATCAGCCGCGAGCCGGGCACCAGGGAGGCGGTGATACTGCCCGCCACCGAGACGGTCTGTAGCGATACCCGGGCTTATGCCGAGGCGACTGCTTTGATTTACCAGAGTAACAATGCCCATGATTCGCGGGCCTATGTGCAGCCCACGGAAAACCGCTACCTGTGGCAGAACCCGCCCCAGCCGATCCTTTCGCAGGCCGAGTTTGATGCCCTCTATGATCTGCCCTTTTGCTACCGCTGGCATCCCGCCTATGATCAGGCCGGAGGCGTGCCGGGGCTGGCCGAGGTGAAGTTTAGCATCACGGCCAACCGTGGCTGTTATGGCAATTGCACCTTTTGTGCGCTGGCGATTCACCAGGGGAAATATGTGCAGATGCGCAGCCGTGAGTCGATCGTCCGGGAAGTCAAGCGGATGACCAAAGAGCCGGATTTTAAAGGCTATATCCATGACATCGGCGGACCGACCGCCAATTTTTCCCATCTGGCCTGTAAAAAACAGGAAACCCGGGGCTATTGCAAGGATCGCGAATGTCTGGCCCCCAAACCCTGTAAAAACATTGATCCCAGCCATAAACCTTATCTGGAGACGCTCCGCGCGGTTAGAAAACTGCCGGGAATTAAAAAAGTCTTTATCCGTTCGGGAATCCGCTATGATTATCTGGCGCTCGATCACGATAAGACCTTCTTTAAGGAACTGGTGGAGCACCATGTCAGTGGTCAGTTGCGGGTTGCGCCGGAACATGTATCCGATGCGGTGCTTGGGCATATGGGTAAACCAGCCTTTGCGGTCTATGAAAACTTTGTCCGCCAGTTTAAGCAGATCGATGCGCAGCTCGGCAAAAACCAGTTTGTCTTGCCCTATTTTATCACCGGCCATCCCGGCTGCACGCTGCAGGATGCCATCAAACTGGCCGAGTATATCCGCGAGATGGGCTTTTTTCCGGAACAGGTTCAGGATTTTTATCCGACGCCGGGCTCGGTCGCCACGGCGATGTACCATACCGGGGTCAATCCCCTGACGATGGAAGCGGTTTATGTGCCCAAGGGCCGCGAAAAAAATATGCAGCGGGCCCTGGTGCAGTACAACAAACGGGAGAATTACCTCCTGGTTTATGAGGCGCTGACCAAAGCCTATCGGGAAGACCTGATCGGCAGCGGCAAAAAAGCGTTGATTCCAGAAAAAGTCAAAAGTCAGACCGCTAAATCGGCGTCGGCCCAAAAATCCGGACCAGGTCGGGCCGTGAAAGCCACGAAAAATTCGAAAATAAATCATAAAGATAAAAGCAGAGGTAAAAATGGAAAAAAAACTAACGGAATCCATTGAGGATTATATCGAAACCATTTATCTGGAGAGTCAGAAACACGGCAAAGGGGTGCGAATCACCGATGTTGCCCTAAAACTCAAGGTCAGTAAGGCCAGCGCCAATGATGCGGTCCGTAAGCTCAAGGAGCTCGGCTACGTCGAACACGAACGCTACGGCCAGATTTATCTGACTGAAACCGGTAAAATGCGGGCGGTCAAGGTTTATGAAAAGCATCGCCTGATCACTGAGTTTTTGGTCAAGGCGCTGGATGTGTCGCTGGCCAATGCGGAACAGGATGCCTGTGGCATTGAGCATATTATTTCGGATGAAACCTTCGAAAAAATGAAAGCCTATCTCGAGCAGTAAAAAATAAGATAGTGGCAAACAGCCGTACCGATCAATTGTTAATCTGTTGTATGCGCACAATTCGTACAGTTGCATTAACTACAGTGAAACAAATAATTCTATCTGCAACTGTTCGCCTTGAGGCACACAACATGATATAACAATTGTCGGTACTGGGTTGTCTATTTATTAAAAATAAAGATTATAAAATAAGAAAATTAAGGAAGTAATAATGAACGAAACAAGCAACCAGTTAGAAGTTGGCCAGAAGTATACCATGGAATTGATCGATATCACTCATAGCGGGGAAGGGGTCGGACGGCTGGACAACATGATTGTCTTTGTTGACGGCGGCCTGCCCGGGGATGTGGTGGAGGTTGAGATTAAAAATGTCAAAAAAACCTACGCCCAGGGAAAACTGCACGCCATCAGCCAGGCCTCACCGGAACGGGTGACCCCGGACTGCGCCTATTTTGAACAATGCGGCGGCTGTCAGCTCCGTCACATGAGTTACCCGGGTCAATTGCGGGCCAAGGCCAAGATGGTCGGTGATGCCCTCCAGCGAATTGGCGGATTTAAAGACCTTGCCGTGGCCCCGATTATTGGCATGGATGATCCCTTGCGCTATCGTAATAAGGCCCAGTTTAAACTGGATCACAAGGGCATGGGTTTCTATGCCAAAAGATCCCATCAGCTGGTTCATATTGAAGATTGCCTGAACCAGCCGGAATCGGCCGCAGCTGCAATCAAAACGATCAATGCCCTAGTTCGGGAACTGAACCTGAGCATCTATGATGAACGCACCCACAAGGGATATATCCGGGGAGTGCTGCAACGCACCAACCTGCAGGGCGAAAACATGATCACCCTGATTATCAATGGTAAAGATTTAAGTCAGCGCCAGGCCATTATTGAGGGCATTCTGGCGGGAATTCCCAATGTTAAAAGCATTTATGTCAATATCAACCGGGAAAAAGGCAATGTCATCCTCGGCAAAAAAAGCCTCTGTGTCTATGGCGCCGCTCGGCTGGTCGAGCAGATCGGGGATCTCAGTTTTTCGATTTCACCGAACTCCTTTTTTCAGGTCAATTCAAAACAGACAGAGAAGCTCTATGATACCATCAAGACCTTTGCCGATTTGAAGGGGATAGAAACGGTCTTTGATCTGTATTGCGGCACCGGCACCATCGGGCTTTATTTGGCGGCTCAGGCCAAACAGGTCGTCGGGATTGAAAGTGTCGGCGATGCCATTCTCGATGCCCGCGAAAACGCCGGCCTCAATCAGATTGAAAATGCCAGCTTCCATCTTGGTCGGGCTGAAGACGAAATGCTAAAGATTATCAAAGAAGAAGGGGCTAAACCCGATTTGATCATTCTTGATCCGCCCCGTAAAGGCTGCGAAGAATCATTGCTGGCAGCCATCAGTGAGCTTGGCACCCCCCGGGTGATCTATGTCTCCTGCAACCCTTCAACGCTGGCCCGGGATCTTAAAGTTATGACTGAAGCCGGCTATGTGATTAACGCCGTTCAGCCAGTGGATCTGTTCCCCGGGACCGGGCACGTTGAGACGGTAGTATTGATAACGAGGGTTTAAAACAGGGTGTCCTAAAGGGCTTGATATATAGGCTTTTGTGTGTTTTTGCGTTTGCAATCCGAGCATGAAAAATCGTGTATTTTTCACTTCGCGGGAACATATCAAAATATGTTCAAACCCTTGCGAGTGGTCGATTTAGATAACAGTGTTTGGCGAGTGGTCAGGATAGATGTTTTTGGTTTTTTGGCCTTGCTGAGTGGTCGATTTAGATGTTTTTCAGATTCGCCAGAGTTGTGTGGTCAGTATTGATTTTTTCGGAAGATTATATAAAACAACAAAATAATAGACTAATCAACATTAGAAAATAGTGCTATAATAATAGTTAGCCAGCGAGAAAATTATTGTCTGAGTGACCATTGAATATCATAGTCGTTGTTGGTTTGATCATCTGCATTCGATGGTGTGATGGATATGACCATCCAGTCCTCTGGTTTGAAGCTAGGATTATTTTCGTACAATCGTTGCATTGTAAGGCCGATAAGTAAAATAACTATCGTATATAATTCTTGATTAGTAGATAATGTTTGATTCATATGATAAGTTATAACTGTATCATATGTTAATTCCTGGAGGACTTGCTTTTCTTCTTGTTCATCAAAGGTATCCAGGCTTATATCTACGGAAGGTTCCCACGGATTATTCAGAAGTCTCTTAGCATATGCGGATAATTGTTTTTTGAGCGCAGTTTTAGATTTGCTACTGCCTCGGTAAAAAATTGATATATGCAAGACCGGTTTATAGCTATTCATGACGATACCTCCTTTGGTAGTATCCCATATTAGCTCTACAGACCGGCATTATCAAGCTATAAAATGAACAATACAAGGAGGGGTAAAGGTGCTCGACTGGAAGTCTATGTTAAAAAAAGACACTACTAATTGGTTACTGGAGGAAGAAAACCCTTCTGTGCGTTATTTTACACTTAAGGACATTTTAGACAAATCCGAACACGATCCAGAAGTACAACAAGCAAAGCGTGAAATCATGCAACACGGTATTGTGCCCGATATTCTTCGGGAACAGCAGGAATCATCATATCTTAAAACCTATTCCAAGTTTTATACTGATAAATACAAGGGACTGGTATGGCAACTAATCGTACTTGCAGAGCTGGGAGCTGAATCCAATTCGCAGATTATCGAACAATGCGAATACTTGCTTAACAATTCTCAGGAAACTGAGGACGGCGGTTTTGCTATGCATATGGCGGCGAAAAAGGGCGGCGGTAGGATAACCGAGGTTATCCCATGTCTTACAGGGAATATGATATGGAGCCTGATACACTTCGGCTATGTTGACGATCCAAGGCTGCAAAGGGCTATCAACTGGATTACCCGCTTTATGCGTTTAAATGACGGTGATGAAGATAATCCGCAAATTCCCCCATACGACCGATATGAAATGTGTTGGGGCAAGCATACCTGTTTTATGGGCATAGTGAAGGCTCTTAAAGGATTAAGCGCCATACCACAGAAAAAAAGAACAAGCGAAATAAACGATACCATAAACAAGATTGTTGATTTTCTGCTAATTCACCACATTTATAAGCGTAGCCATGATTTAAGTAAAACATCCAAGCCAGGCTGGCTAAAATTCAGTTTTCCGTTGATGTATCAGACTGATGTACTGGAAATATTAGATATTCTAACGGGATTAGGTATAACAGACAGCCGCATGAATGATGCCATAAATGTCATCATAAAAAAGCAGGATGATATGGGCAGGTGGAGGACAGAAACCACATCTAACACTGACCGTTTGCTTATCCCATTGGGGGAAAAAGGTTTGCAAAGTAAATGGATTACGTTGAGGGCTATAAGAGTATTAAAACGATATAATACAGGTAGATAAATACATTTATAATAGCTACAAACCAGCAATATCAAGGTATAAGGAGTTCGATATATTTGGATTAGTAAGGAGTAGGATGTTATGAGTAAATATAATGCCCTCTGGGAATATGTTCGAAAGGATGGAAGTCCATCATTGAAACTTTCTTTCGCTGAAATAAATGATATTGTGGGAATTGAGATAGACCATTCTTTTTTAAATTACAAAAAGGAATTAACTCAATATGGATATCAGGTAGGAAAGATCTCTTTAAAAGAACTTACAGTAAATTTTAATAAGATTGATTAAAGATACAAGGCTTAATTTGCCAGGAACCTGTAATTAAGGAGGTTTTATCGTGGCGGATGATAAAATAATTCACTATATCCCACCGTTGCCGCCAAAGCGGGAAAAGCGCGTTGGAATTTACTGTCGCGTGAGCACAAACAGTGCTGATCAGTTGAAAAGTCTAACCGCCCAGGTATCGGCACTAACAAGATTAACAGCAGCCAATCCAAAATGGTTATTGATGGATGTTTATATCGATATTGCTTCAAGCAAGACTGGCTCTTCACGTAAAGAGTTCACTCGTATGCTGAGGGACTGTCAATCGCATGATTTAGAAATTATCCTTACTAAGAGCATCAGCAGATTTGGCCGAGATACTGTAGAAATTCTTGATGCGTTGAATCAGTTGAAACTACTGGGTGTCCGAGTCATTTTTGAACAGGAAGTACTTGATACAGCTGATACTGATAGTGACTTGATGATATCTATTATAGAGGCAATTGCCCAGGCGGAGAATGAATCACGCAGTGATAATATAAAATGGGGTATCAAACAACGTGCGGCGCAAGGTACTTCAAAGCTGTATAACAGAAAATGCTATGGGTACGTGAACTCAAGTGATGGCAGCCTGATTCTCAAAGACGAAGAGGCAAAAAATGTAAGACTGATTTTTAATTTGTATCTTCGCGGTAAGAGTGTGATAGGCATTATATCTGAATTAGAGAAAATGGGCATCAAGTCTCCAACAGGAAAAGGAAAATGGTGTAAGCGAACGATTGATGTAATGCTCAGTAATGAGAAGTACATTGGAAATGTCCGACTCTTGGATGACGGAAAGCACGATTTATACTATTTGTCAGAGGAGAACAATCCGGCGATTATATCGAAGGAAACATTTCAAGCAGTACAGATTGAAAAACAGCATCGCAGTAATGTCTCAAAGGCTGAAAATGGTAGCAAGAGAAAAGGCAAAAAATATAGTTCAAAGAAGTGAAATTTGAAAATAGCCTAATCGAGATTTATAAGTCGGGAAGTCAGTATAGACATCAAACCCGCTAAAATAAAGCATTTTAAAGGGATTCCCCAAGAATGTGAACGGGCCTCCAAAATTCACGTTGAGACGGTCGTATTGATGTCACGAGTAGAAAAATAAATGTCTTAAAAGTCCAGTATTACTGGGCTTTTTCTTTTTTTGTGCTATAATTTTATTATATGAAAACAGGTGAATTATTGCTTCGTGGGAATCGATCCAAAGAGCTGATTTTGGACCGTACAGTACGATTTAGATGTCAGTGCTTAATGAGAAGTCAATATAGATGTTTTCGGTTTTTATGGCTTGTTGAGTGGTTGATTTAGATGTTTTTCGGATTTGGTAAGGTTGAGTGGTTAGGTTAGATGTAAATTTGCAAATTACGATACGCCCAGTCTCACAGCTAGAAATTTGATGTTATAGATGAATACTTTATTGTCGGCGGGAAGTACGACATTTTTGAGATTGACGAGGTACTGTTCAAATATGACAAACCGTTGTTAGGAGGGTGAGCCGTGGATTACTTGTGGTTAATAATACTCATTGCTATTGGCGCAGTTTTGGTGATTGCTGTGGGGATTAATTTGAGGAACAAAACAAAAAATAATGTTGAGAAAGTCATTGGTGAGACAAACTTATTGCCGTTAGTTGCAGAAGCGACAGATATAGAGCAAGTTCAGGGATTTGGGATAACCATACCGCTTGAGCTTTTACCTGCAACAACCCAATTTGACGGAAAAAGCATGTTTGAAATTACCGACGATATTATTGTAGCTCGAATTTCAGAACTAATACCCTTTACATCACAAACTGGTACAAGGATGTTGGAGAACAACGTACTCAACTCTATAAAAAGTACAGAGTTAGTAAAAATGGATATCCCTTTTTCACGGCTCACGAAGTCGAAAGACGTGGTAGGTGCCGCAAGAGGTTATGTTCATGGAGGTAAAGGTGTAGCAGCACAAGCAAATTTAACTAAAGTTGACATGACGAAAGTCACAAAAGCTACCACCATTGCTAATGGTGTGGCAAATGTAATGAACGTTGGTTCTTTGGTCGTCGGGCAGTATTATATGTCTGAGATAAGTTCTAAATTAGAAACTATGACGAAGAGTATAGACAAAATTGGAGATTTTCAAGTCAGAGAATTTAAGAGCCGTATTTTATCTGTGCTTACCCTTGTTGGAGAGATTTCGCAATTCAGTTCTGAAATTATGGAAAACGATGAGCAAAGAAATTTAAAGCTTGCGGCATTAGAGAATTTAAAAGCTACAGCGACCGAACTACTCGGACAAGTTAACATTACAATATCTGATATTACGCAAAAGACACAGAAACAAGATTTTAAAGAGTATCAATTTAAAGTTGATGATTTTCAGAAACTTTTGGGATATCAGAATGCTCTGATTACGACCCTGGAGGAGATTAGCAAGTTGACGTACTTGTTAGGTAAAGGTTCAATCTCAACTGAGAGAAGCTATTCTACATTTAATAAGTATCTAGAACAGTCAGCTCAAACAAGAAATCTCCTTGGACAATGGCACGATAGTCAGTCCAATTCACTGCGTATTGATTTAGAAAAAGAGCGTATAACGAAGGCTGGTTTTAAAGCTGTGGTTTCTGCAATACCTAGCTTGTTTGATGATAAATTTAAATATAATGAACTCAGTCAAAGCCTTGTAAACGAAATAAGCACCCAAATAAAAAATATCCCTGAAAGGCCAGTCGAACCGAAACAAATCTACGATGATGATGTGGAAATCATAATAAAGGAAGGTAAGTTTTACTATCTGAACGAATCGTCTACCAGTGTCTAAGAGACAGGCGAGTGGTCTATTTAGTTAGTTTGCGTTTTTATAAGCTTGGCGTGAGGTCAATTTAGATGTATTTCGGTTTTCCTCGGGTTGTGTGTTCAGGGTAGATATTTTATGGGAAGGAGAAAAAGTATGGAGTGGATACAAGTAGTCATTAACGTGGTACTTACTATTTTATTAGGGTTGTTCATAAAAAATTACCTGCCCTCATATATGGACGAAAAAGGAAAGAACCTTGCGACTAAAGAGGACATTCAAGAAATAACAAGAAAAACCGAAGAAGTCCAAAAAGAATTCAAAGAAGGGTTTGAATATTTTTCTTCAGATTTGAGGTTTAAGTATGATTTTTATCATAAACAGTATTCTGAATTATATAGTAAGCTTTATGCAATTGTTATTCAGTCAGAATATGTAAGACGCTTTATTCAAATCACAAAAGGGCAGGAACATTCTTTTGAAGAAATACCATTCTTTGAAGTCACCCCAACGCAGAGAGTTAATCAGCAGCTAAAATTGGAAGCGGGAAAACCAGTGGCATTCAATCAAAGTTCTGAAGAAATAGAAACTCCTATATCGCAATTTAATAAAAAACAGCTGTGTGATTATATAATCGAGAATGGTGAATACGCTACGCAGGAACTACTTAAAATAGCTGTTTCATATCGTTTTGCCTACAGCCACTACGAAGGTAATCCTGAGGTAAAAAATTCTTCTTGCGCAGATGCTGCCAATGATGAAGAGTTTAGATTGATTCGAGATATGGTTTGCTGCATTGTTAAAGAATATAATTATTTTAGGAAAGAACTGAAGATGAACTACAATCATTCTGAGCTTGAATCAGGTATTCCGCAGTTGTAATATGCTGAAAACAAAATAAGGCACTCTACGTCGCAATTGCTTAGAGTGCCTTGATTATTTTTCAAACTTATTCATTTACATCTACCGTCACATCAGACTTGAACTCCACAGTAAATTTTTCCTCATAAACGGTGACTTTTTCAATCAGTCGCCGGACAAGCGCCTCGTCATATTCGGTCAGGGCGGTTGACTGATCCATCAAAAAAGCACTCATATCGGAAATCCGTTTTTTAATGTCATCTCGTCCGGCACTTTCCAACTGTAACTTTTGTTTTTCATCATGCAAACGGTGAATTTCAGCACCAACATTTTCATAGTCGGCCTTGGAGCTGGCAAGTTTCAAAAGCTCTTGCTGAAGTTCCTGAAGTCGCGATTCAATATCAACCAGGGGTTGATTATTTTCACGGCTGAGGACGGTTTCGATGTTTTCCTTTAGGGTAGCAAGAAAGGTGTCCTTTTGGCCAAGCGTCTGATTGATGGCGCTGACCATTATCTGCTCGATTTGGCTTT
>CAZEBY010000069.1:0-12737 GCA_964510565.1 uncultured Lachnospiraceae bacterium
TGAAATTCAGCGCTCTGGGGCTCTTAAAAAGCCAAAAATATGGCAACCGCAACCGGTATCGGTTACCATGAGCAAGCCCTAAAGGCTCAAATAAGTAAATAAAAACCCTGTATCGCTTATCTAAATTGCAATACAGGGTTTTTTGTTAGCTTATTTTAAATCTAGAACAGTTCCTTGCTCATTTCATCAATGCATTCATCGATATAGGCAATAACGCCTTCGAAGTTTTCAATTGGCAGACCAGATGTCTGGCAAGGAATGAAGTATTTATGACCATTGGTTTTACAGGTTTCTTCGACCTGTTTTTTAACCACTTCTTTTTCCCAACCGGGATAATCAACGGTACCACTATGAAGACCGCCCATGAAGGTAATCTTTTCACCGTATTTTTCAATCAGTTCAGGAATATTATTGGTGTTCATGACCCCCTGCCAGATATCAACTCCGGCTTCGATCATGTAAGGCACCAGGTTGGCCGCATAGGAATCGCTGTGGTGGATGATCAGTTCCACGCCATTGGCTTTATAGAAGCCATAGATTTTTTTATAGGCTGGCAGGAAGAATTCTTCAAACATTTCTGGCGAAATAAAGGAAGAGATTTGGCTGCCCCAGTCATCATGATGTAAAATCGCTTCCGGCTTAAGTTTCTCCATCATGACGGCGGCAAATTCCAGTTCATATTCGGTCAGATAGTCAATCAGTTCCTGCATCGCTTCCGGCTCTTCATAAAGGGCCATTAAAGCATTTTCCATGCCCATTAAATGATGGGTCATTTCAAAGAGTCCCGGCGCGAAAAAGGCAGTGGCAAATTTTTCTTTACGGTCAACCGCATTGGCGTGCGCAATCGCCGGCGCCCAGGCTTCGTCGGAGGTAGCGATGGCTGGTTTTTTGACCACGCTTTTCCACTCGGTAATGTCCTGAATCACCGCCAGACCATCATGGTGAACCGGGAACATGCCCAGCTGCCCTTCAGGCCATTGCCAGGTAATCCCCCAATGATCTTTCCAGGTTTGGCCATAGTTAAATTCCAGACCCAGCGGCACTTCCATGATCAAATCAATAAATTCATATTGTTTGACAAAACGATCGGGGTTGCCACCCTTCATGGTTTCCAGTAAATTTTCTCTGATTGTTAACATAATTTCTCCTTTGTATGCTTTTTTAAGCAAATTATCGATTAATGTGAGCTTCGATCTGTATATAAATTAAGCGCCAATCAGTTCTTTGGCTTTGGCTGCTGCACTACCGGCATCCGGTGCGTAACCATCGGCGCCAATTTCTGTCGCGTACTCTGGTGTAACCGGAGCCCCACCAACAATGACCTTCATGTCCGGATAAGCTGCTTTAATGGTTTGGACTGCTTCTTTTAACGCTGGCATGGTGGTGGTTAACAGACCGGAACAGGCAACCAGGACCACGTTGCTATTTTCTTTAACCGCTTCGACAAATTTGTCAGCCGGTACATCTACACCGAGGTCAACCATATCAAATCCGGCGCTTTCAAGCATCATCACAACCAGGTTTTTCCCGATATCGTGAAGGTCGCCAGCAACGGTTCCCATTACACAGGTTCCCAGTGAACTTCCGCCATCGCCAGCCATCACTGGTTTTAATACTTCTACTCCTTTGGACATCGCTTTAGCAGCAATTAGCATTTCCGGAACAAAGATTTCTCCGGCTGAGAATTTTTCTCCGACCACGCCCATCGAGGCCACCATGGCATCCAGAATATCCTGCGCTTTATCACCGGCATCCAGGGCTTCCTGAACCGCTGCGGCAACCTTCTTCGATTTACCGGTTTCAACCAATACTTTTACATCTTCAATTTTTGACATCTTTTTTCTCCTTAAAATAAATTCAAATTATTTGATTCTTATGAATCGAATGTACCTGGGCGATTAATAATCGCCCCTACAAACTTTATTTAAACCACCCGGAACCTGTGTGAGTTTCGGGTTTGGTTGTAAATTATTTTACGAAAATACCTTCCCGGAAAGCACCGATGTATTCCATACAATATTCATCTTCACCCATCATCGCTTCGGTGGCGAACAGCATGCCCATCATATCTTTGTTAAGCGGATCGAGGATGAAACTGTCCATGCCGGCGCTCATGGCCAGAACCGCAAAGGCCTGGTTGGCAATCCGGCGGGCGGGCAGATTGAAAGAAATATTGCTGATTGCACCGGTGACATGAATGGTTGGGTATTGCTTTTTAATTTCCCGGATGACTTCGGTAACCATATTGATGCCGTCTTCCGAGGTGCAGAGCATTTCAATCAAGGGATCAATGTGCATGCGGGAGGGGTCGATGTTATATTCCTTGCATTTTGCCATTAAGTCGGTGAACACGTCCAGACGATCCTTGGCAGTTTTGGGGATACCCTTGTCACTGTTTAACAGTGCTACGCATTCCCACTTGGTATCGGCCAGCACTTTAAAGGCCACATCAACTTTGTCACCTTCTAATGACACGGAGTTGAACAATCCTGGCTTATTACAGTATTTCATCGATTCAATACAGGTATAGACATTGGGGCTGTCCACCGCAATCGGTGTGTCCACAGCATCCTGAACGATGTCGATTAACCATTTCATCGTTTCCAGTTCGATGTCATCGTCCACTGAAGCACAGACATCGATAAAATCGGCTCCGGCTTCCGCCTGTTTGATCGCCAGGTTCCGGATGAATTCGGCATCTTTTTCCGCAATTGCCTTCCCAGTTGAGGGAATGGCCCCATTAATTTTTTCGCCAATAATAATCATTTTTTACTCCTTTTTTATTTTAATAGTTGCTTAAATACTCAGTTACAGCGTCCATCATTTTTGGGGTCAATGCATTTTTGTGTCAAAAATCGTTTACATCAACTGTTTGACAGCAAGGTCATTCTTTTGCGATTCGCACGATAATCGAAGCGCTTACGCCTTACCGGAAACGACTCTTAAAATATTTTTACCGGTAAAGTAATTGCAGTATAGTACTGTTTTTACGAAATGTCAACTAATATTTTACCGGTAAAGTTTTTTTATTTTTTCTTGCTATCGCGAAGATCATGCACTAAAACAAAAAGAACTTAGCCCTGACGGCTTTCACCGCGTGACTAAGTTATTTTTGGCTATTTCAAACACTTTTTTATCTGGTAGCATTAGTGCAGATGGCGATGGTGAACATCCGGCAGGTGACAATGGCTGTGAACGGTATTCTGGTGCGTATGTTCATGGCAATGCACGCCGGCAACCGGCGGATGATCGTTATGGAAATGGTGTTTGTCATCATGATTATGGCTGTGATCATGGGTTTCTTCCTGGTGGGTATGGGCATGTTCATGGTCTTCAGACAAGGCCAGCCAGGTGCCCACGACCATGATTGCCAGGGCCATTAAAAAAGAAAAGCTAATCGACTCCTTCAGAACCAGCCAGGAAATGACAACCCCCATAAAAGGCGCTGCCGCATAATAGGCGCTGGTTCTGGCCGCACCGAGGCCCCGCTGGGCTTTAACATAGAAAAAAATACTCAATCCGTAGGCGAAAAATCCCAGGGTCATCGCCAGGATTATATCGAGCAGCGAGCCGGACAACTCGCCCCAGAAAAAGGCAATCAGCAAGGCCCCCAGTCCCGATCCGAAGCCTTTTAGAATCACGACCTCCACCGGATCTTTAATTGACAGATCCCGGGTACAGTTGTTTTCAAATCCCCAGCAAACACAGGCGAGCATAACCAAAACTGCCCCGATGGATAGGTTGATCGCTGCGGCATCAGTCACGGTCAGGATAATACTGGCCAGGGAAATAAAGACAATGGCAATCCACATCCGTCTGCCGATCGCTTCTTTAAAAAAGATCATCGCAATGACTGCAGTGGCGGCGATTTCAAAATTCCCCAATAAGGCCGCGGTGCTGGAGTTCGTCAGACTGATTCCCAGTAACAGAAAAATCGGGGCTGCGATATCCAGTAAAATCATCAGAATTACTGCCGGCATTTCTTTGCGCGTGAGTCTGGCTTCTTTTGAGGTCGTTCGACGGGTTTTATAAAAAAGCCTCAGCCCGGTCATTCCGACACCTGCCCCCAGATATAAAAGTGCCGCCAGAAACAAGGGATTGGTTTCTTCAAGCAACAGCTTAGAAAATGGCGCGTTGAGACCGAAAAGCAGTGCTGCCAAAATGGCATACACAACTGCAACATTATTTTTCATCAATTATTGTACCTCCGCTTCCAGACGATTTTAAAGTCTTCCTTATTCTACCATATCCTTCTAAATTCCCCGAAGTCATTTTTTTGATGTTTCTTTTTCCCAAATCGGGATATATAGTTAAAAACTATCCTTTTGCAAAAATGGCCACCTGTCGTTTCCGGTTATTTAGCGTCACCCGATGAGAGGCTTCCATGAATATCGATCTTGCTACCATTGCCCTGATTTTAGTTATTTCCAGCATTCTGCAGGCGATCTTTATCTTTCTGCTGTCTTCCAAATATCCCGGTGTTTTTCACTTTGGAGCCAGCTGCGCCTTCTTTGCTCTGGGGTTTCTTTTTGTGCTGCTTCAGGGAAGCAACACCAACGTCCTGATCTCGGTTGTGTTCGGAAATGCCCTGCTGCTGCTGGCGCTGATTTTTCAGTATCGGGGTCTGGTCCGCTTTTTAGATCTGCCCGAAAACAAGTGGTTTCCGCCGGTTGTGTTGGGATTTTGTCTGGTCGCCCTGATCTATTTTCAGTTAATTTTTAACACCATTTCGCTACGGATCTTTTTTGTTTATCTTTGCTTTGGCGTGATTGCCCTGCTGACTGCGGCCACTCTATTCAAGGCCCGAAAAAAGTCTTTTCCTCGGCAAATCCCGCTGCTCTTGAAGTTGTATGTTACAACCGGAGTTTTTTCTTGCTTAAGAGCGGTTATTTCCCTGTTTTCCCCACCCATCACCAACGCCCTGACGCCGACAATTTTACAGATTCTTTCTTTTACCGGCGCCTTTATTGTCAATATCCTTGTGGCCTTTACCTTTATTGTGATGATCAATGAACGAATCAATAGCGATATTCGCTCTGCCAAAGAACAGTTTGAACAGATCTTTAATCTCAGTCCGGAAGCCTGCCTGATCACCACCCTGCCGGACGGCAAAATTGTCAATTTCAACCTCGGCTTTTTAAATTTCAGCGGCTTCAGCCGGGATGAAGTTGAAAACAAGACGCTGCTGGAACTCAATCTTTATGAAAATCCCCGCGATCGGGAACAATTAATCAAAGAACTCACCCGCCATCAGTCGGCTGACGATTTAGAATTGAATTACCGAAACAAAAACAGCGAAATCCGGATTTGTTCCGTTTCTTCAAAAATCATCGTCATGAATAACACCCCGCACATCATCAGCATCATTAACGACATCACCGATCGCAAGAACTCCGAGGCTGAGCTAATCAAGAGCGAGGAAAAATACCGTTTTCTGACTGAATTCAGCTCCGATGTGATCTGGCTCTTTAATCTTACCCGGAATCAGTTTACCTACATGAGCCCCGCCATTTTTCAGTTGCGGGGCCTCACCCCCGAGGAAGCGATGACTGAAAATCTGGAAGCCTCGATGACTGCCGATTCGCTCCAGCAGGTCCGATCGGAATTGCGAAAAAATGTCAAGGCTTTTATTGCCAACCCCGAAGGTTCTCATACCTACCTGATTGAAATCCAACAGCCGTGCAAAGACGGACGTCTGATCTGGGTTGAGGTTTCCACCAAATACCGCTACCAGATCAATGGTGATATTGAAATCGTTGGGGTCAGCCGTAACATTGACAAACGAAAACAGGCCGAAGAACGGGTGCTTTACTTAAGCTATCACGATCAATTAACCGGACTTTACAACCGTCGTTTTTATGAAGAAGAACTGCTTCGTCTGGATACTCCCCGAAACCTGCCGATCGCCCTGATTATGGCGGACGTTAACGGCCTAAAACTGATCAATGATGCCTATGGCCATCAGATCGGCGATATGGTACTTAAGGAATTTGCCGAAATTTTAAAAAACGAATGCCGGCATGATGAAATTGCCTCCCGGGTTGGTGGTGATGAATTTGTGATTTTATTTTCAAAAACCGACCGCACCAGTGTCGAAACGATAGTCAAGCGGTTGAATGCCGCGATTGCCAGGGTGCAAATTGACAATATTATTCTTTCGGTCTCGATGGGTTATGCGATCAAAACCGATTTGCACGACGACCTGACGGATGTTTTTAAACGGGCTGAAGATGCGATGTATCAACACAAGCTGACCATCAGCCCGAGCATTAAAAAAGCCACAATCGAATTAATTGTCAATTCCATTTACGAACGAAATCACCATGAGGTGATTCATTCTCAACTCGTCTGTGATTACTGCCAGGCGATTGGCCGGGAACTGGGCTTTGAAAATGAAGCCCTCAGTCAGCTCGGGCTGGCCGGATTACGCCATGACATTGGCGAAATTGCCATCGATACTGCCATATTAAACAAGTCTGAAAAACTCAGCGAGGCCGAATGGGCCGAAATCCGGCGCCATCCTGAAATTGGCTACCATATTCTGCGTTCTGTCAATGAACTGGCAGAGATCGCCAAATTTGTGCTGGAGCACCATGAGCGTTGGGATGGCAAGGGCTATCCCAAAGGCCTGAAAGCGGATGAAATCACCTTGCAGGGTCGGATTATTGCCATCGCTGATGCCTATTGCACGATGACGACTAATCGCCCCTATCGCCGGGCCCTGACTGAAGAAGAGGCAATCAACGAGATCCAGAAATGTTCCGGCCGGCAATTTGATGAAGCGCTGGCGCGGATCTTTGTAGAAAAAGTGCTAAAAAAAGAATGGCAATCGTAAAAAGCCAATTGATGCCCCTTTATTCGTCTGGTAAAGGAAGCTGTCAATTGGCTTTTGCGATTGTGGTGATTGGCCAGCATCCGATTTGAGCTGGCAATTTTACGACTTCCGACTCAACCAAAAGCCATGATCGAGGGGGCCGCTGCCTGCTCCCAGATCGAGATTGGCTGCCAGCGCCCCGGATACGTAGGCTTTAGCTTTTTTTACCGCCACTTTCATTTCATCGCCAGCGGCCAGATTACAGGCAATCGCCGCCGAAAGGGTACAGCCGGTGCCGTGGGAATTGGGATTTTTTATTCTTTCGCCAGCCAGCCAGATTTGCTCCCGCTGACCCGCTTTGGGCAGCAGCAGAAAATCATCAGCGGTATCGGCCAAATGGCCACCCTTAATCAAAATGGCACCGGTATACGTTTTAGCAATAGTCAGGGCCGCGTTGACCATATCCGCTTTGGAATGAATGGCAAATCCACACAGGCACTCGGCCTCGGGAATATTGGGGGTGATCAGATTTGCCAGCGGCATCAGCTTATTTTTTAACGCTGCGATGCTGTCGTCGCTTAGGAGCTTCCCGCCGCTGGTGGCCACCATCACCGGATCGAGGACAATGTTTCTGGCCTGGTGTTGTTTGAGATTTTTTGCAATGCCAGCAATAATCGCGGTGCTGTAGACCATCCCGATTTTAACCGCATCGGGAAAAATATCGGTAAAGATGCAATCGAGCTGGCTTTGTACAAATTCACTGGCTACCTCGGCAATCCCATAAACGCCGGTGGTGTTTTGAGCGGTTAAGACCGTAATTGCCGTCATGGCGTAGCTGCCATGGGCCATAATCGTTTTGATATCGGCCTGAATGCCGGCGCCGCCGCTACAATCCGAGCCGGCGATTGATAAAACTTTTTTCATCACAGCAACTCCTTAAAACTCATAATACTACAATCCGAAAGCTTCTGGATCTCTTGCCAATCGGTTTTCGAGGATTCATCATAAACCCCGACCAGATGACAGCCGGTCGCTCTGGCCGCCCGAATGCAATACAGAGCGTCTTCAAAGATGGCGATCGGCTGCCCCGCTATTTTAAGCTGTGCCACCGCCATGTGATAAATCTCCGGCTGGCTTTTCGGCAAGCCCGTCATCCCGGAGGTCAGGATAAACTCAAAATGATCCAAAAGGCCAAAACGCGCCAGCACCAACTCGGTCAGACTCTTGTGGGTGGCGGTTAAGATGGCCATTTTGATCCCCTGTTTTAAATACTGATCGAGAGTTTCCCGGACATAGGGTTTTAGGGGGATGTGTTTGGCATAATTTTCGCGGATCATCGCATTGATTTCATCGCCCACCTGTTCTTCGGTCATGGCCACTCCATAAACTTGAATAAAATACCGGGCCGATTCAGCAAAACTCATGGTTTTAATGGTCTGATTGAGATCGTCCGGGGGGGTGATGCCCTGTTTTCTTAAAAAATTACTACCAATATTTTCCCAGGCCGGCATCGAATCAATCAGGGTGCCGTCCAGATCAAAGATGATCCCACGAACATTGCTCATCGTTTTTTTCATCGCCGGGTCATCGCTTCGGATAAAGCGCGCAATTGCCTGGTTGCAGCGGCAATATCGGCTTTGGCAAAGATCGCCGATACCAGCGCGACACCATCGACACCGGTACCGGCTAAGTTATGAATATTGGTTTCGTTCAGGCCGCCGATCGCGACCACCGGAATCGATACCGCCTGGCAGATCGCCGAAATCGTTTCAAAGGCGACCACCTCGGCATCGGTTTTAGTGTCCGTGGCATAGATGGCTCCGACTCCGATATAATCGGCGCCATCGGCTTCGGCTTTTAGTGCCAGTGCGACGGTATCGACCGAAACGCCGATGATTTTATCGCCGATTCGCTTGCGCAGCTCGCCCGCATCCATATCGTCCTGGCCGACATGCACCCCGTCTGCATCGACCGCCAGCGCCACCTCGACGGCGTCATTGATGACAAACGGGATTTTATAGGCATCGGTCAGTTTTTTAATGGCCCGGGCTTCGCTGACAAAGTCATCAAAATCCAGTGCCTTTTCCCGCAGCTGAATAAAGGTCGCGCCGCCTTTTAAGGTTTCTTCGACCTGATCCACCAGACTCCGCTCCCCCAGCCAACTGCGGTCGGTCACGGCATAAAGTTGCATGGTCTGTTTATCGAGTTTCAATCTTGCTTCCTCCTGCCAATGTCCGGGCATCCATCCGACTCATCGCATCAATCAGAAAGGTGCGAAACGAGGCGGTACCGGCCTGCTGCGCCACGACCTTTTCATAAGCCAGCTCGCCGCACAAACCCATCCCGCTGACGGCGGCAGCGGTCGCCAGCAACAACGCCTCGGGATTGGCGCCACAATAACTGCCAATCACCGCACTCAACATGCAGCCGGTACCGGTAATCCGGGACATCATCGGATGGCCGTTACGAATGACCAGGGCTTTCTGACAGTCTGCAACAATATCAATGGCGCCAGTGATGGCAATCACCGCTCCGGTTTTTTGGCTGAGGTCTTTGGCAAAGGCGACCATCGCTTCCAGATTGTCTTCCCCAACAGCATCGCTGATATCGGCATCGACCCCCCTGGTGGTGCCACTGCCAGAATCGATGGTTTTAATTTCCGAGACATTGCCGCGGATGACAGCGAACTGCACCTCTTTTAACAGCTTAAAAACCGTGTCCGTCCGCAGGCTCGAGGCGCCGGCCCCGACCGGATCAAGAATCACTGGCCGACCCAGGGCATTGGCTTTTTTGCCGGCCTTAATCATCGAGGCCACCGTCCGTTCGTTAAGCGTGCCGATATTGATCACCAGCGCATTGCAAATGGCAATAATTTCTTCCACCTCATTGGCATCATCCGCCATAATCGGCGCCCCGCCACAAGCCAACACAATATTGGCACAATCGTTGACCGTCACATAGTTGGTGATACAGTGTACCAGTGGCGGCTGATTACTGACATTTTCCAAGATTTTTTTTAACATAAGCTTACCTCTTTCTATTCATAAAATACCATTTGTGATCTTGCCGACCCTGATTAAAACAAAAAAAACTGTACACGAATGCACAGTAGCTTGGAACGTTTTCCCTACGCCGGCATTATCCGTATCAGGTGCATGGGTCGAAGTAGCGCTTTACTTCCTCTCAGCCTATATGCATAAGCTCCCCAACTTTTTAATTGTGATAAAGATTATCATACTGACTGGTTTTTGTCAACGGGTTCCGGTTGATCTGACTGCTGGCCAAAACTTAATTTTACCTAAACTTAACCACTTTCAAAGTTTGCCTAAAGGTTCGGGGTCTAAGATAAACACAAGAGATAAATATCTCCTCTTTTTCTTTTCATTCCTAATATAAAAAAACAGCACGGTCATTCGGACCGGCTGTTTTTTTTGCTTTTGATCCGCTTTAAATTCTGTGATCAGATCACTGATTTTTTATGATACTTCGGGTATAATTAAAATATTAATTTAGTTGTGGTTTCGCTGATTCTGCACTCAATAAGGAGTTTTCATGGATTATTTTATCGCCTTTCTGGAAGGCATTGTTACCTTTATATCGCCCTGTCTGCTGCCGATGTTGCCGATTTATATTTCCTATTTTGCCGGTCAAAACGATGGCGACAATCATCGCACCGTTCTCATTAATGCCTTGGGTTTCGTGCTCGGCTTTACGATAATCTTTGTGCTGCTCGGTGCCTTTGCCGGCAAGCTTGGCAGTGTTCTGATTGAATACAGCACCCTTGTCAATCTGATCGGCGGTATCGTGATTATCCTGTTTGGCTTGAATTTTTTAGAGGTCCTAAAGATCCCCTTTCTCAATACCAACCGACAACTCAGTCTTGCCCCGACCCGCACCGGGTTCTTTTCAACCATGCTTCTGGGGATCGTCTTTTCGATCGGCTGGACTCCCTGTGTCGGCGCTTTTCTGGGTTCAGCCCTGATGATGGCCGCTTCTGGCGGCGATACCTTAAAGGGCATTCTGATGCTGTTTTGCTTTTCCCTGGGGCTGGGAATTCCCTTTGTGGTTTCAGCCCTGTTGATTGATCGGATGAAGACTACCTTCGCTTTTATTAAGCGGCATTATCAAATTATCACGCGGATTTCCGGGATCCTGCTGGTTGTCATCGGCGTATTGATGGCCACCGGTCTGCTGGGAACGTTGCTGTCACGATTAACTTTTTAAGGAGGATAAGATGACTAAACAAACCAAAACCATTATTGCAATCATTGTTTTCGGGGTCTTTCTGGCCATCGTTTATTGGGGCTACAGTGCCCTGTCGCAAAGCTTTAAACCGCAGGCGCCAGCTTCAAGCAACACCGACTCAGCTCAAACCGATGAGCTAAAGGCGGCTCCGGATTTCACGGTCTTTGATCAAAATGGCCAACCGGTGAAACTGTCTGATTTTGCCGGCAAGCCGGTGGTGCTCAACTTCTGGGCCTCCTGGTGCCCGCCCTGCAAAAGCGAAATGCCCCACTTTGATGCGGTCTATCAGGATGAAAAGGATGCTGTTGTCTTTCTGATGGTCGATCAGACCGACGGCCAGCGCGAAACCAAAGCCAAAGCCCTCCAATATGTCACCGATCAGGGCTTTGACTTCCCCATTTATTTTGACACCGAACAAGAAGCGGCCATCGCCTATGGCATCTCATCGATTCCCACCACCGTGTTTATAAACCCCGAGGGCAAAATTGTCACCGGCTATCGTGGTGCCATTGATGAAGCCACCCTACGGTCCGGCATTGATTCAATCAAAAATTAGGAGCTGAGATAATAAAAAAAAACGATTGATGCTCACATCAACCGTTTTTTTGTTTAAATATAATCCGAGAAATAAATTTTCTCATTGGCGATGACACTCTCCAGAATGGCCACCGTTTTTTTGCTGGCCTCCAGCCGTTCGATCTGCTGCAGGTAAGTGGGTCGCTTATAACCAAGCAGCATACAGGTTAAAATACCGATTTCCAGTTTGACCCGGTTCTCGGAGACTTCATCGACTAATACCGGAGCCTGACCGGGACTGAACTTAACGGTAAAACTGCGATTATTCCACTCCAGTACGGTGTCGATAATCTCGAAGGTCACCGCTTCATTGATATCGGTATTGGAAAAGTGATACTGCCTGAAAAACCCTTCGAAATCGACAATCCGGGCCATAATATAAGGGCGGATGGTTTCTTTCATATCGCTGTCACCAAACAGAAATGAAACCGTATGGTTGTTGTAATTGCTGCCCACCACCTCGTTGATCATCGATTCATGGGCGGCAATATAGCCCCACAAGCCTTTTCGGGCCTCCTGGTTTAAATAAACCATTTCTTTGACATGGAAGACATCATTTTCGATCAGGTAGACCAGATAACCCAAAGGGCGATCATCTTCGCCATAATAAATCGCCACCGTAACATCTTCCACATCCCAGCGCCAGTATTCCTCCCAGACCAACTCATTGCGAATCAGACAGCCATGGGTCTGCCGGGCAAAGGTGTCATGCAGGGCAATCAGGTCGGGACTGTTTTCCTTGACCCGTTTTACCCGTCCCGGCACATCGATATCGCGGGGCAGCTGGTTGTCCCGGATCTGATAGGTCATCTTGTCCGAAACCACCTCCCAGCCCTTATGCCGATAGAGGGGATGGGAATAGGGATATAAAAAAGATATGCACTGGTTGCGTCCATACATGGTTTCCAGGCTTTTTTTCATCAGCCCGGACATTAACCCCAGACCCATGTATTCGGGATAGGTAGCCACCCCGGTAATATAACCCATCTCATAAATACTGCCGCTGATATTGACCTGCAGCGGATAAACAGCAATCTGGGCCGCCAGCCGCTCATCCTCAAACCAGCCGATGACCTCGGCTTTTTCCAGAATCGGAAATTTT
>CAZEBY010000070.1:0-12174 GCA_964510565.1 uncultured Lachnospiraceae bacterium
CTGGATAATTGGAGGGTTAACTCTAATAAAGAAACCATGACTTCTTTTCCTTTCTTGAAAAAATATTTGTCGGTAATTACATAACTGCCACGCGCTTTGGTCGATTTTTTACAATTACCTAAATGATAATTGGGGTAAATGCGTATTTTGCTATGATAACATATTTCTATTTGTATTGTAATACAATTCGTGGTCAGTTTTTATTTTGACTCTGTTTTCAACATTTTATAATAGTGCAAGATCGCTTTCTATGTATACTTTGCTGATGGAAATGTTTAAAGCTATAAAAAATGTAAAGGTATTCCAGGAATTTAAGGTAAAAATAACTTCTTTGTCTGTCAGGTATTTTCAAGTATAATAGAGAAATAAAAAATGAATGAAAACAACAATTGAAGGAGTATTAATCATGTGGATTGATTTACGAAGCGATACGGTAACCCAACCAACCCAGGCGATGCGAGTTGCCATGGCCAATGCAAAAGTTGGCGACGATGTTTACGGAGACGACCCCACTGTCAACCAGCTAGAAGAATTGGCGGCTGCATTGTTGGGTAAAGAAGCTGCACTGTTTGTACCTTCCGGAACCTTTGGCAATCAGCTGGCAATTATGACCCATACCCAACGGGGCAATGAGCTACTGGTGGGTGAAGCCTCCCATATCCTGATGCACGAAGTTGGTGCCGCAGCCGTTCTTTCCGGAGTTCAGACACGTACCTTCCCTGTATTGGATTATGGCGTTGATGTTAAAAAGCTGGAAACAATGCTCCGGAGTGATGATATTCATTTCCCGGTCACTGGCCTGATCTGCATGGAGAATGCCCAGTCTTCGGGCCAAACCATTCCGCTTGCCAACATGGAAGCCGTTAACGCACTGGCGCAATCCCGAAGCATTCCCGTGCATCTTGATGGGGCCCGGATTTTTAATGCTGCCCTTGCCTTAGGAATTGATGTAAAAGAAATGGTGGCCCAGTGCGATTCAGTCAATGTCTGTCTTTCAAAAGGTCTTTGTGCGCCGATTGGATCACTGCTGCTGGGAACTAAAACCTTTATAAAAAGAGCCCGAAAAAACCGCAAACTGATGGGGGGCGGTCTCCGTCAGGCGGGAATTCTGGCAGCTGCCGGCATCATCAGCCTGACAGAAATGGTCTCCCGCCTGGAGGAAGATCATCAGAATGCCCGTTATCTGGCTGATCGTCTGGAGGAACTGGACTCCTGTTCGGTCATTCGGAATCGTTTGGATATTAACATGGTCTTTTTTACCCTGCCGGAATCGGTCATTACGGAATCGGCTCTGGTCGCTGGTTTGCAGAAAAAGAACATTAAGATTAACGGACAGGAAGACGGCGAATACCGCTTTGTTACGCATCATGGGATCAGCTCGGACGATATTGACTGGGTTATTGAAAGTATGAAAACCCTTATTATCCGTTTTGCCTGATTTTTTGCTTCATTTTTGTAAGTAGATACATCAAAAACCTTTCATAGTTGGGCTCGACATGATATACTAGACTCATTACAAATGGAGGTTTTATATGACAACCACTTTCTACGGTAACCAAGGTGTTGTGAACAGCATCATACTCGATATGGAAACCGATTTTGAAAAACAACTGAGATTTTTAAATACAATAAAATTTACTGATAATTTCAAGCCTGAATGGCTTTCGGATATTGTCAAAATTACTTTTATTATCGAGCCGTCTCTGGGACAGTTTGGTCAACCCAATCTGGTTATCATTGCCGAAGAAAAAAGCCTTCAGCGGCATGTTATTTTTGTTGAATCAAAAATCTCAGCCTATGATGACGCATCGGAAAAATTGAATATCAAACTTTTTCCCAATAAATACAAAGACATCGGCGACAAGCTTAATATCCGGCTGGCGCTGATGTACCGGCTAGCCAAGGCTTATCACTATCAGAAAGATGGCGGATTTATTGAAGATGTAGATGAAGCATATAAGCTCTATCATGATGTCCCGAAGGTGCTAAAAAAGCCTGTCATGATCAAACTTTGTATTGATAAATTCGGATACAATCCGGATTTTTTGTTTGTTGCCCTGACCAACGACCCCATCGATATCCAGCCCTTTAAAAATGCCAACTTCCTCCCCCCGATTGGTGTTAGTGGCTGGCGGGCTGAAAAACAATCCTTCGGATTAATCACGTTTGCGATGCTGGAAGATCAAAACCTGGTTGATCCCCAAAAAGGATATTATGCGATGTCAAAAGAGAATGTTTTGCATCTGCCGGCTGAAGCGGGTTCCAGTAATAATGACCCGACCATTCGCACCATTGTACTCGATCAATGGCATCCGGACTTAAAACTGAATCTTGAGGAATTTTTAGTATCTCTGGGAGACCGGCTTACTACCAGCAAGGTCATTACTTTTAATGGTTCTTACAGCATCAAAGCTGATGATGGACGAACGCTGGTGAAACTTTTCGCTGATAAGGAAAGAATTTATATTACCTTGCGAAACGACAACATCCCTATGTTTCTTAAAAATAAACCACGCATTAAAATTGGCGTCGGCCTCAATGCCAAATCTTTTGTTCTGATTTATTCAGGTACCGATGACCTCACCGGTGATCATTATAACAAGCTGGCCATGGAGTTGATCGAAATCATTGTCGATTTTGTAGAACAGTAATTACTCCAGGCTTTTCTGATCACCACAATCTTCTACGAATTTTTTAAAAGCAATTGTTTGCATTTTCTTCCTTGAAAGGTGTTGCAGACCGTTGCTTTTTTGATTAATTGAGCAATTTTAGACATGATAATTATTTTGACTTAAATGAAACCTGCCTGTATAATTAAACTATCACACAAAACCAGAATTAAAAGATTTTTTAAGGATAAAGGATGAATATGAATAATCATACGACTAAGATGAAAAAAACTGACTCGATTCAATTTAAACTGCTGATTATCCCGCTGATCTGCGTATTTCTGGGCATTGTTGCAATTGGTACCATATCCTCTTATTTAATTCGGGAAAGTCTGTTGGAACAATTAAAAAACAATGGTTTTACCACTTCCCAGCGTTTTGTGACACAGCTGGAGAATTATGCCAATGCTTACGAAGCGTTGCTTTCTTCCAATTCAGAGCAATCATCCGAACAGAGTGAAAAATTCAAACAAGACTTCAGTTACCAATCCCAGATTGATAAAATAGCCACTGATGAGAGCATTGTCTATATCGCAATTATTGATCAGCATGTCATCGATATTGCTGACAGTGTCAAGGAAGACATCGGTAACGATTATTCTGATGATGACAGCATGAAAGCGGCTGCCCAGCAAGGGATTTCCTCGGCATCGGAATATTATTATGAATCACACAACGTGACCGTTTATGATGTCCTTTATCCCTTAACAATTAACGGCGAGCTTGTGGGGGCGATTGATATAGGCTATTCGATGGAAGGTGTCAATGATGCCGTTACCAACAATATCCTGTTAATTGCCGGAATTGGCTTTCTGGTGTTTTTAATCCTGGCTCTGATCCTCTTTCGGCTTTCGCAGTCAATCATCAAACCGATCTCCGGGGTTAATCAGATGATTCAGGAAATGAATCAGGGTTATCTGGGAACCCGGTTGAATATGAAAGCAACCAATGAGATTGGCGAAATGGCAGTTGCTCTGGACAACTTTGCCGACACCCTCCAATTGGTGTTGATCAAAACGTTAAACCAGATTGCCGCCGGAGATCTGTCCGCACTGATTGAAAGCCAGGGCGAACAGGATGAAATTACGCCGGCGCTGATCAAAACAATCGAAAACATTCGCCGCCTGATTACAGAAGCCAACCACCTTTCCGCCGCCGCAGTGGTAGGACAACTCGATACCCGGGGCGATGCCGTGCAATTCCAGGGCGGTTTTAAGGAAATCGTCCAGGGGGTCAATGATACCCTAGATGCTGTAGTCACTCCCCTTCATGTCGCTGCCGATTATATCCGGCGCATCGGAAATGGTGAGATCCCCCCTAAAATTACAGACAGCTATCACGGCGATTTCAATACCATAAAAAACAATATCAATGCCTGTATTGACGGTCTCGGAGCTCTGCAAGAGGGTAATCGGGTTCTGGCACGGATGAGCGTCAATGACTTCTCCCAAAACATCGATGAAAGCTGTTGCGGAATTTTTGCTGAAATTTCCCATTCGATCAACAGTATCAATAACAAAATGATTCACATCATGGATATTATTAATCGTATCGCTGCTGGTGACATGAGCGATCTGACTGACCTGAAGTCTACCGGTAAACGTAGTGACAATGATCAATTAATCCCCAGTCTGATTGGGATGATTGAAAATATCATGCTGCTTGTTAACGAAACTCAAATGATGACCCAGATTGCTGTGGAGGGTGATCTTGACCACCGCGGCGACGCGAAAAAATTCCCCGGCGAGTACGCCCGCGTCATTCAGGGGTTCAATAATACTCTGGATGCAGTTATCGATCCGATCCGGGCTGCATCAGCGACCCTTGATCAGTTATCCCAGGGGAATTTGAATATCAACATGGATGGCAATTTTAAAGGACAACATGGCAAAATCAAAAACGATATGAACCGCACCATCCGTTTTCTCAAACAGTATGTCGACGAGATCACAACCACGCTCGAAAAGATCGGTCAGGGCGATCTCAGTCAGGAAATCACCAACCATTATCTCGGCGATTTCGTTGCCATCAAAGATGCCATCAATGATATTACCAGCCGTCTGAGCACGGTCATGAGCGAGATCAATGAAGCAGCCGGCCAAGTTGAGTCCGGTTCGCGACAAATTTCCGATGGCGGTCAGCAACTGTCCCAGGGAACCACTGAACAGGCCAGTTCGCTTCAAGAACTCAGTGCTTCGATTGAAGAAGTGGCGAGTGAAACAAAACGAAATGCGGTGAATGCCAATGAAGCCAGCGACCGGGTCATCGAGGTCCGAAATAATGCCCAATCCGGCAATGATCAGATGAAAAAAATGGTCTCTTCGATGGCCGACATTAACGAATCCTCACATAATATTTCAAAAATCATCAAGGTCATTGATGACATTGCCTTCCAGACAAATATTCTGGCTTTAAATGCGGCAGTGGAAGCCGCCCGGGCCGGTCAGCATGGCAAGGGTTTCGCTGTGGTCGCCGAAGAGGTCCGTACCCTAGCCGCCAGAAGCGCCGAAGCCGCTAAAGATACCACCGTTCTGATTGAAGGATCGATTAGTAAGGTAGACGCCGGTACAAAAATTGCTGATGAAACGGCTGAAGGTTTAAGCGAAATTCTCAATCAAATTGAAAAGGTGACTGAACTGATTGGCAGCATTGCCCAGGCCTCTAATGATCAGGCTTCGGAAATTGCCCAGATTAATACAGGTCTGGATCAGGTTTCACAGGTGGTTCAGACCAACTCGGCAACTGCCGAAGAAAGCGCGGCCGCCAGCGAGGAACTGTCAAGCCAGGCGGAGATGCTAAAAGAAATGGTGGGTGCTTTTAAACTTAAGAATGCTATTCCCACAAAAACAAAACCAACCTCAACCCCAAAAGTATCAAACAACCGCTTAACTGCCACCGAACCAGTGATTATCTTGGACGCAATTGAGCAGGATAAATATTAATTTTTTAATACGCCTTTTCGCAATGCATGGTATAATTAAAAAAATAAATTATTCATGATTGGAATCATAACCATGGAAGACTTTTTTGCCACCAATAGCCCGCAACAAATTATTAACCGTATTTTTTCCCTTGATCTTGGTCTTTTGTGTATCCTGAATATCGATGGCTGGTTTGAAAAGGTCAATAACACCTGGGAGAAAACCTTTGGCTATCCTGCTGCAGAATTGTCAGCTACAAATTTCATCGATTATGTGCACCCTGATGATTACGATGCTACAGCCTTTGTTTTTTCTGACCTGTTGCATTCCAGCCATCGGCTCACCTTTTCAAATCGGTTCCGTTCTAAAGACGGCACATACCGATATATTGACTGGGAATTTAACTGCCACGAAAACTACGCCTATGTGGCTGGCACAGATATCACTGCTACCAAACTATCAGCCACTGGCCAAAAGGATATTCGACACCCTCTCGAGAATCGCCAGTTTTATTGCGAGCCGGAGACTTCCTGTCCAAACCGACAGAAAATTTTAGTGGTTGACGACTCCCCGCTCAACACGAGAATAATAGAAACCGCTCTGAATGAGGACTATGATGTTCTAATTTCTCATTCTGGCAAAGAAGCCCTGGAGATATGCAATTCCAATGATCCTCCGGATCTGATTTTATTGGATATTGTTATGCCTGAAATTGATGGCTATGAGATTTTTCGGCGTTTAAACCAGGGACCTAAAACAAAAGATATTCCGGTGATCTTTCTCACGTCCCTCACTGACACAAAGGATGTCGAGTTTGGTTTAACACTCGGCGCCATCGATTATGTTACCAAACCCTTTATCGTCCCCATCATCAAAGCGAAGATCAAAAATCATCTGGCATTGAAATATTATCAGGATATGCTGAAAATTAACACTGACATCGATCAGCTGACCCAGATTGCCAACCGCCGCTGCTTTGATAGAACCATAACAGTGGAGATTAAAAAAGCCAAAAATTCCGGAACGATTCTGTCCGTTCTTTTACTGGATATTGATCATTTTAAATTATACAATGATACCTATGGCCATCTGGAAGGGGACAGCTGTCTTAAAAAAGTAGCAGCTGCTCTGACAGCGATGCTAAAACGCCCCTGTGATCTGGCAGCCCGTTGGGGTGGCGAAGAATTTGTATGTCTACTCCCCAACACCGACTCAAAAGGCGCCCTAAAAGTCGCCGAATCGCTGCGCGCAGCGATTCAAAATTTAAGGATCCCCCACGTATCTTCTCCAGTAACTGATGTGATTACCATTTCGGTTGGCGTTGTTTCTTCCAATCCGCTGGATGACAACACCTATAATAACCTCTTAGAAGATGCCGATAAAGCCCTTTATTGTGCCAAAGAAAGCGGTAGAAACCACATTGCCGTCTGGCCTTAGAAAAGTGAATCCCTGGAAGCTTCTTGACAAAACTGACCGCATCAGCTTATTGATTGCGGTTTTTTATACAAAAATACCGACATCAGCCATCACATTATAACAATGGACAAATGTCGGTATCATTTTACAGGCTGGATCAATCCTGAGCTTTTAAAACCTTAAGATAGTCAATCAGATACGCTGGCAGATCGGGTGGTCTTCGGCTTGATACAATATGGCCGTCGATGATCGAAGGCGTATCATGCCAGATGGCCCCGGCGTTAGCCATGTCATCTTTAATGCCAGGGGTACTGGTGACATTTTTTCCTTGAAGGATTCCGGCTGAAATCAACACCCAGCCGGCGTGACAGATCTGGCCAATGACCCGTTTTCGCCGATCGAGGTTGCGGATCATCTCCAGCACCACCGGGAAACGACGGATTGCATCCGGCGCCCAGCCGCCGGGAACCAGAATGCCGTCGTAATCATCAGGATTGATGTCGGTATAGGACAGGTCGGAAACACAGGGTACACCGTATTTACCGATGTATTTTTTGCCGGCTTCTTCCCCTACAACATCAACGGTAACCCCTTCTTCCCGCAGGCGCAGTACCGGGTACCATAATTCAAGATCTTCAAAATCATTACTGATCAACGCGATAATCTTTTTATTTTTCATCCTGTTTTCCTCCTGTATTTTATTTCTAAATTTTAGGCATTCCCTCGGGAACCGGGTTTGACCAGTTCGACTTTACCTGCCTTGCAGACAGGACAGTCGTCTGGATCCCAGGCGGTGATTTCCAGTTTGATGGCGGAGTAAATCGGCATGTTGATTTCAACTCCGGCAGCCCGACGGTCGGCGATGCAGGCAACACCGAGAACAACGGCACCCAAATCTTCGAGCACTTTTTTGGTTTCGATGGTCGATTTTCCGGTGGTCACCACATCTTCGGTGATGATGACCCGTTCCCCGGGTTTGATTTCAAAGCCGCGGCGCAGCTCCATCAACCCATCTTTGCGTTCGGTAAAAATCGATTCTTTGCCCAATTGTCGGCCGATTTCGTAAGATACGATGACACCGCCCATGGCGGGACCGACCACCTTGTCAATTTCCAGCGACTTTAACTGTTCCACTACCGGCGCCAACACCTTGGCGGCGGCATCCGGAAAGCGCAGCACCTTGGCGCATTGAACATACTGGTCGCTATGTTTGCCGGATGACAGTAAAAAATGACCTTCCAAAAAGGCATCGGTTTCTTTTAATACTTCTAATACTTCCTGACTCATACTATTTCCTCGTTTCTATATTTAAGATTAAACAATTCCCCGGACTTCGCCGATATTGGCTAGTCCTTCGTCAATACAATAGGCTTCCAGCCCAGCGATGATCTCCAAGGGTGCCATCGGGTTGTTGAAGTTGATGGTACCGATTTGAATACAGGCTGCTCCGGCCATAATAAATTCCAGCGCATCTTTCCAGTCGCTAATCCCGCCCATCGCCATCACCGGTATTTTTACCGCCTGACAAACCTGATGGGTCATCCTCAGGGCAATCGGTTTGACTGCCGGGCCGGAAAGACCGGCGTAGAGATTGTCAAAGACAACCTTTTTCTTTCGATAATCAATGGCCATTCCCTGCAGGGTATTGATCAGCGAAATTCCCTTGGCTCCGGCATCTTCACAGGCCCGGGCAATATCGGCCACCGCTTCACCGTTAGGCGATAATTTAACCATTATTGGATGGCGGGATAACTCGACCACTTTTCTGGTGATCTCACCAGCAGTTTTCGCCTTGATCCCATAGGCCATGCCCCCGGCCTTGACGTTGGGACAGGAAATATTGAGCTCGATCAGTTGGGCATCAATGGCGTTGAGTTTTTCAATGGCAGTGAGATAAGATTCTTCATCTTTTCCACCGACGTTAACAATCGTGACCGTATCGATTTCTTTAAGATGGGGCCATTCCTGCTCAATAAAGGCATCGATTCCTGGGTTTTCAAGACCAATGCTGTTCATCAGCCCGGCCGGGGTTTCCCATAGCCGCATCCCGGTGTTTCCCGATTTTGGCTCTAAGGTCAGCCCTTTGGAGCAGAGGCCGCCAAGCATGGCCAGATCATAAAAGGCTTGATACTCCCGACCAAAACCAAAAGTTCCGGAAGCCGGGATCACCGGATTTTTAAAGCGGATCTCGTTAAATTTTGTTTCCAGTAAATTAGACATTAAAGACCTCCTCGCGGATAAACACCGGGCCGTCTTTACAGACTTTTTTATTGCCGGAGCGGGTTTCACAGGTGCAACCCAGACAGGCGCCGATGCCGCAGGCCATGTGAGCTTCCAGTGACACATAGACGGGATGCTCTGCCGGTGCGTTTTTAGCTACCGCCGCCATCATAATTTCCGGCCCACAGGTCACGACCGTTTCGCCGGGTAAAACCGCCAGTTTATCGGTGATAATGCCACCCACATCGAGAATAACCTCGTCGGCTAGCGCGGTAAAGGCTTCAACCCCATAGGCAAGATCCCGAAAACCCAGAAAGACCCGAATCTTTCCGGCGGGATTTTGGTCCCGATAGTGGCGCACCAGATAATAAAGCGGGGCGGTACCGATTCCGCCACCAACTACGCAAAGATCCCCCTCGATTTCCGGAAAGCCATTACCATAGGGGCCCTGGATGGTCACCTCATCATCAAGCTGCAGTCGTGACAGGATTTCAGTCCCTTTTCCCACCACCTGGTATAAAAAGGTGAGCTGACCAGGCTCGTAATTATGAACGCTGATTGGCCGAGACAGCAGCGGATCCTTGTCCCAGGCCCTTAGCATAAAGAATTGACCGGGTTTTACCGCGCCGGTAAAATCGACGGTCATTTTATAGATTCCTGGTGACATCAGGGTATTACTAAGGATTAAAGCCATTTAAGAATATCCTCCTGCATTGCCAGGGTGGCGCTTCGGATGTGCTGGGCAAAACCCTCATCTTCACAGCCGACCTTCTGATGGCCAGTGATCAGTCCCCGCGATGAATTAACCACTGCACAACGCGATATTTTGAGAATATTGGCGATGTCCTCGCCGGTCCCACCCTGAGCGCCGTATCCCGGCACTAAAAAGAAGGTATGGGGACAACGTTTTTGAATCGCCGCAAATTCTTCCGGACGAGTCAGGCCCACCACTGAGCCAATCGCTGAAAAACCGGTTTCTCCACGATAAGCACTTCCCCAGGCTTCGATTTTATCCCCCATGATTTCATAGATGGTATCATCCCCTACCTTAAGGTTTTGGAGATCCACCGCTGAGGGATTGGATGTGCGTTGCAGGACAAAAAGGCCTTTGTTGTTTTCTTTAATATATTGGTAGTAGGGCGATACCGCATCTTCGCCCATGTAGGCATTGACGGTCATGATATCGACCTCGAAATCGCCCGTGAAATGGCCTTTTGCATACTGATCGCCAGTGGAGGAAATATCGCCGCGTTTCACATCGCCAATCACAACAATGCCTTTGCTCCTTGCATATTTGACGGTTTCACTATAAGCCTTCATGCCGTCCAATCCCAGGGACTCGTAACAGGCAATCTGCACCTTGTAAGCTGCTGCCAGATCTTCGGTTGCATCGATGATTTTTTTATTAAATGCAGTTATTTTCTCACCATCGGACCAGTCCTTACTAAGCAGGTATTTTGGTAAAAATTTTAACGTGGTGTCCAGACCCACACAGATTGGTCCTTTTTTAACAGCTTCATGATAAAGCCGATCGATTATCATCATATTTAATTTCTCCCTTCACCATGGTCATCATTATTTTTCCTTTTAGGGTTTCGCCGCCAAAGGGATTGTTTTTACTTTTTGAAATAAATTCCTTGGGATTGATTTTTCCTTCCCAGTTCGGGTCCACCAAAACCAGATCCGCCGGATAGCGTTCTTTGATCAGCCCGGCTTTCAGACCCAGACGTTTGGCCGGAGCACTACTGAGCATCTCGCTGAGGCGCTCAAGACCGATGCCGTTCTGTTCAAAAACCGTGTAATACATCGCAAAAGCGATCTCAAAATTATTAATGCCCGGAGCACCTTTTTGCTTATCCGCTTCCGAATGGGGGGCATGATCCGTGCCGCACATATCAATGGCGCCGTCTTTGATCCCCTCGACCAGCGCGCGGCGGTCGGGATAAGTCCGAAACGGTGGGTTGACCTTGTAGTCCATCGCCGAGGCAAAGAGATGATGGGGGGTTACCTCGCAGGTAATATCCAGACCCTTTTGCTTAGCTTCACTAATTAACTCCAGGGTATCTTTTTTGCTGATATGGCAGACATGCAAATGTCCGCCGATTTCTTCAAGCAGCTTAACATCCCGGCGCACCAGCTCGGTTTCCGGCTGGCAATGGGTTAACAGAATGAATTCGTGTTCGATTGAAGCTGCAAGCCCTGCCGCCATTATTTCTGAATTCATGATCGAAACCCCGTCATTGGAAAAAGCATTGGTCAGCGGACGCAAAGATTCGATCTCAACTAAATCCGACTCATTAAAGGCTTTTGTCAGGGCTGCCACCTGGATCAAATTGCAAAGCTTGAGTGTTTCAGCTTTGTCAAGATTTGACTTGACCCGATCCGCCGTATCCATGACCGGGTTGGTATTAGCCATTGCCACGAGGGTGGTAAATCCGCCTTTTAACGCCGCCTGCATGCCGGTTTCCATGGTTTCTTTGTATTCATAGCCGGGGTCACGCAGATGACAGTGCATATCAATAAATCCCGGCATCAGCAGATAACCCTGGCCATCGATTTCCTGGTCGTATTCTGACTTGATGTTTCCCTTTTCTTTATACACTTTTTTAATTTTTCCGTCTTCAATCAATACCTTGCCAAACCGTCTTCCGTCGGCATCAACTATTTCAACGTTCCTGATTAAGGTTTTCATCGTTCCTCCTTCTGGGATTTCTGGTTTAGTGATTGTGATGGTTTAATGATTTTTGCCAATTGCTAGCTTAGATTTAGCACCTTAGATTTAGTACCGACAATTGTTACATCATGTTGTACGCATCGGAGCGAACAGGTTGATAAACCTGTCCGATTCCGCAGCGAACAACAGATTAACAATTGTCGGTACGGAGCCTCTCCACGCTACTCTTCGTCAATAAAAGTGGTGTAGGCGTCGCAATACTCACAGCGATATT
>CAZEBY010000071.1:0-6372 GCA_964510565.1 uncultured Lachnospiraceae bacterium
TAACCCTTGGTTACATTTTTAAATTCTATCATATCTTAGCCACTCCTAATTTACTTATCATTCTCACGCTTTGCCAAGGCATTTTAACATGTGCTATCCTATTTTCTGCTTAAATGTTTTTTGACGAGTTAAGATAATTATAATCAAAAGAATGTGAATTGAAAAGGACTCTGGATAATGGCCATTTTTTGACCTTCAAATCATCCATCGTTTGAAACTGTATTCATTCTACCATACTTTTCGAATGATTTCATTAAAAAAATAAAATTTTTGTAACAAATGTATCATAATTCATCCAAATTCATATCTTCTATTTGATTAAGAAATTCTGCCGGTAAAATAAAAAAAGAGAAAAGATCGTTTTAATCTTTTCTCCATATTTCCTTAATCTTAAATATAGGGACTGATTGGTGATCCGTACAAGCGCACTTCATAATGAAGGTGGGATCCGGTTGAGTCGCCGGTACTGCCAACTGCACCAACCGTCTGACCCGCTGAAACCGTTTCACCTGATGATACATTAATTGCACTTAGATGAGCATAGACCGCTGACAACCCATTGCCGATATCGACAATGACACAATTTCCATAACCACCATTCCAACCAGCTGAAATAACTATTCCGTTTCCGGCACAAGCGACCGGGGTACCGGTTGATGCCCCAATATCGACACCGGCATGGAACCGGGAATCACCATAAATCGGGTGGATTCGCCAACCAAAGGGACTGGTTATTTCTCCGCCACAGGGCCAGACATATGAGCTGGAATACACCGGAGGAGCTGTTGATCCACCCGATGTATCGCCGCCAGCGTTGGAAGTATCTCCTTCACTGCCCGCTGAACCATCCGCTGCGCCGGTGCTGCCGTTATTTTGAGCTGCTTGCTCAGCGGCAGCCCGCTGTTGTTCATAATAAGCCTGCAGCTGTCCTTCAATATCTGCCGAGGTGGCTGCTTCCGCTTCTTCAATGGCTTTATATTCGTTTAACGTCGCCTGATTTTGAGCTAATAGCTGATCCTTTTGCGCTAATATTTGTTCCTGCTGTGTTAAAACAACTTCCTGTTCAGTTTTCTTTTCAACTGTTTTTAATCGATCTGCCTCAATGCTCCGTTTCTTTTCGTCAATAACTTTTTTGGTTTCATCCAGAGCATTCAGGGAATCCTTATCCGCAGTCATAATATAACGGGACATATCCAATTTCGTAATAAAATCTGAGAAATCTGTAGCTGAGAAGATAAATTCCATGATGCTGCCGTTCCCGTACATATACATGGCCCGAACCCGATCACTCATAGCATCTTCCTGTTCCCGTTTCTTGGCTTCAGCTATTTTCAATTCTTCCTGTTTTTTTGCTATATTTGCCTCAATACCAGCAATATCAGCATTAATGGCACCAATGATCCCACTGATTCGGTTAACCTCTTCGTTAACTTTGCCAATTTCTTCTTCGATTCCATTGATGGTATTCTGAGTCATATCAACCTGATATTTTGCTGCTGCCTGTCGAGCATTGCTTTGGGCTAATTGCTCAGTTAATGAAGCGGCATTGACGGGTGCTGTTAAAAATGCCAAAACCAGAGAACCAGTAACGATTCCTGATACAATTTGATGTTTTTTCATTTTTCCCCTTTCCCACAGTTATATAACTGTGACCCTGTCGATGTGTTACCTTCATAGTAATTTTATTATTTTTGTAACGGTTGTATTATACCATAATCATGTCGTAATTAAAACAAAAACAATAAAATATCTTGAAAATATTTTGTATAAAATATTTATGAATGCGATGATTTTTGACGCCTAAAAAAAAGACACTCCCAAATTTCAAGAATGTCTTTTTTATTATTTGTTAAAACGTTTTTAACTTAAAAAGCAGCTTTATAAATTGCAATCACATCTTCTTTAGTTGGGCATTTAGGATTACCTCCGGTACAGATATCAGCCAGAGCCAGATCGGCCAATTCGCTGAAGTCTTCTTGTTTAACTCCGATTTCTTTGAGTCCAGAAGGAATGCCCACATCTTTGGATAGCTTTTTAATGGCATCAACCGCCATGATATTGATTTCTTTTGGTTCGCGACGACTGGTGTCAACTCCCATCGCCTGGGCGACGTCTTTTAACCGATCGCCAACCGCATCCGCATTAAATGCCGTAACGTAGGGCAAAAGAATGGCATTACAAACCCCATGAGGCAGATCATAGAATCCGCCCAGCTGATGCGCCATGGAATGAACGATCCCCAATCCGCCGTTCGAGAAGCCCATCCCGGTAACAAACTGACCATAGGCCATGGCATCACGCGCGTCCAGATCGTTCCCATCTTCTACCGCTTGTCTTAAGCTGCCAGAAATGGCTTTGATGGCTTCAAGATTAAAGAGATCGGTAAATCGTGAGGCGCCAGCCGTAGTATACCCTTCAATCGCATGGGTCAAAGCATCCATCCCGGTGGCAGCCGTTAAAGATTTAGGCATTTTTAGCATCAACAACGGGTCATTGACCGCTACGGTGGCCAAACAGTTGGGATCAACAATCACCATTTTCAGTTTGCGTTCTTCATCAGTAATGACATAATTAATGGTTGCTTCACTGGCGGTTCCGGCAGTCGTGTTAATGGCCACGATCGGCAGGGATTTATTGGCGGTTTTGCCAACCCCTTCGTAATCCCGCAAATCGCCGGGATTGGTGGCAAGAATGGCAATCCCTTTGGCGGTATCCTGGGGTGAACCGCCGCCGATACTAACCACAAAATCACATTCATTTTCCTGCAAAACCTGAAGACCGGCATTGACATTGGCGACAGTAGGGTTTGGTTTGACCTCTGAAAATAAAACATACGGAATTTGCGCACCATCTAATACATCAAGTACTTCTTGAACAATACCCGCTTCAATAAGTACCTTATCACTTACAACTAAAGCTTTTGCCACATTCATACGTTTGATCTCTGGCGCAATCAATTCAATAGCGCCGGGTTCCATAATGACTACTGGTGGAAAATAATAGGTTCTTGCCATAAGAACACCTCCAAAATTATTCGTTTTCATGATTATATGCCATCGAAATGGCTGAATAAATGGAAATTTTTTCTTGTTTGCGATACATTATTGAAATGACTACTTGATGACATGGAATAAACCGAACACAACGAATAATAAATAGCTTTCTGATTACCTCAAGCATCCGTACCAACCAATTTTTAAGAATAGTATTATATGATTTTAGCAGAATTGATGGAATTATTTGTACAAAAGAGGTAATTATGAAAAATATCAGTATTCTCGGGTCAACCGGTTCGATTGGCACCCAGGCTCTGGAAGTGGTTTCTGAAAACAGCGCGGCTTTAAATATTGTTGGCTTAACCACCAATACCAGCATTGATTTACTGGAAAAACAGATTGAGAAATATTCCCCCCGGATTGTCTGTGTGATGGATGGCGATGCTGGCCTGCTGCTGGAAAAGCGACTAAAAACAAAGCATTCGTCCGTGGAAGTGGTGACTGGCCTGGATGGCCTGATAGCGGTGGCCACCGCATCGGAAAACGATCTACTGCTCACCGCGGTATCGGGAATGATTGGCCTGCAGCCGACTCTGGCAGCAATCGAAGCCGGCATTGATATTGCCCTGGCCAATAAGGAAACCCTGGTCGCCGGTGGCCAGATCGTGATGGATGCCGCGGCAGCCAAAGGCGTTTCGTTGCTACCGGTGGACAGTGAACACTGCGCCATTTTTCAATGTCTACTGGGAAATAAGCATGAAGAAATAAACCGGGTTATCATTACCGCCTCTGGCGGGCCCTTCCGGGGCTACACCCAAAAACAGCTTGAGTCGGTTACCCTGGCCCAGGCCTTGAAGCATCCCAACTGGTCGATGGGCAAAAAAATCACCATCGATTCGGCCTCCCTGATGAACAAGGGGCTCGAAGTCATCGAAGCCAAATGGCTGTTTAACCTGAGAAACGATCAGATTGATGTGGTGGTTCATCCCCAAAGTATCATCCATTCAATGGTCGAATTTATCGACCATTCGACCATTGCCCAATTGGGACTGCCGGATATGGCGCTGCCGATTCAAATTGCCTTTTTCTATCCGAAACGGATCGCCAACCATCATCAAGCCTTGGATTTTAATCGGGTTCGCGAACTGAGCTTTGAAGCACCAGATCTTGACGCCTTTCCCTGTTTGCAACTGGCCTATGATGCCCTGGAAATCGGCGGCACCATGGCCTGTATCCTGAATGCTGCCAATGAAATTGCAGTGGCCCGGTTTTTAAATCAGGAGATCCACTTTCTCGATATCCCCCGGATTAATCGACAGGTAATGGAAAAACATCAGCTGATTGCCCATCCCAGTCTTGATGAAGTGCTGGCAGTCGATGCCTGGGCCCGGGAGTTTGCCCAGACGATGGCTTAACAATTAGTCGGTACGGTAGCTTTCCAAAAACTTAAGGGAGTGTGGATTCCACACTCCCCTTTTTATGCTTAAACAGCTTGTTAGAAAAAGGTAATTTGATTGGAAGCCGGCAGTTGGTTGAGACAGCCCTGTTTTTCCAGGGTTTCAATCACCGACTTACTGATCTTGGTACGGTTCTGCAGATCTTCCCGGGACATATAGGGTCGCAGCTGGGCTTCTTCAAAGATCCGCTGGGCGGCCTTGTCCCCGATCCCTTCCAAGGCGTTGAGCGGCGGCAGCAAGGCATCACCAATGATTCGGAACTGACTGAAGTGAGATTCATAGACATCGACATTTTTAAAGCTGTAACCGCGACACATCATTTCGTGGGCAATCTCCAGTACTGTCAGCAGTGACTTTTCTTTGTTGGAAGCCTTGGTTCCCAGCTCTTTAATCTGATTCATCCGCTGCACCACCACCGCTTTGCCCTGGCTGATCAGCTGAGCATCAAACTCACTGGCCCGAACTGAGAAATAGGTGGCATAATAGGCCAGCGGGTAATAAACCTTATACCAGGCAATCCGGAAAGCCATAGTGACATAGGCAGCCGCATGGGCCTTGGGGAACATGTACTTGATTTTTTTACAGGAATCAATATACCATTCGGGAACCTTATTCTTGCGCATATCTTCTTCCCATTCCGGCTTCAGACCCTTCCCTTTTCGGACTGCTTCCATAATCGTAAAGGCCGTTTTGGCCTCCAGCCCGGCATAGATCAGATAGATCATGATGTCATCCCTGGTACAAATCGCTTCTTTGATGGTGGCCTTGTTATCGCGAATCAGATCCTGAGCGTTGTTGAGCCACACATCGGTACCATGGGACAACCCGGAAATCCGAATCAGATCAGAGAAAGCTGTTGGTTTGGTGTCCAAAAGCATTTCCCGGACAAAACTGGTACCGAACTCGGGAATTCCACATACACCTAAAGGCGACTCAAAATCATTGTCTTTAAAATCCAGAGCCTGGGTCGAAGTAAACAAACTCATCGTTCTTTCGTCATCCAGGGGAATCCCCACTGGATCGATGCCGGTAAAATCCTTGAGCATTTTAAGCATCGTGGGATCATCATGTCCCAGGATATCAAGCTTCAGCAAACGACCGCTGATCGACTCGTAGGCAAAGTGGGTGGTGACGGTATCGCTTTCGGTGTCATCGGCGGGGCGCTGCACCGGACAAAAATCATAAATATCCTTGTACGTTGGCACCACCATAATCCCGCCGGGATGTTGTCCGGTGGTTTTCTTGACCCCAGCACAGCAGGAAATCACCCGCTCCAGCTCGGCCCGGGTTACTTTGAGCTCTTTTTCATCATAATAATTTTTGACAAAGCCAAAGGCCGTTTTTTCAGCAATGGTGGAAATGGTGCCGGCCCGGAAGACTTTGCCCTTGCCAAACAAGACCTCGGTATAGCGATGGGCTTCGGCCTGGTTTTCGCCGGAAAAATTAAGATCGATATCGGGTTCCTTATCGCCTTCGAAGCCTAAAAAGGTCTCAAAGGGGATGTCAAAACCATCTTTGTCAAGCTTCACTCCGCAATGGGGGCAATCGGCATCCTTTAAGTCTGGGCCGACTCCCACCTCGGTGCTGTTAAAGAATTCGGAATGCTTGCAACTGGGACAACGGTAGTGGGGGGCTAGCGGATTAACCTCCGTGATTCCGCAAAGGGTTGCCACAAAGGAAGACCCCACCGAGCCTCGGGACCCGACCAGATAACCGTCTTCCATCGAATGGTAAACCAGTTTTTGGGCAATCAGATAAAGGACTGAATAACCGTTGCCGATGATCGAGTCCAATTCTTTTTTGATCCGCTTTTCGACAATCTCCGGTAGCGGCTGACCAAAGAGTTCCCGAGCCCGGCCTTCAACCATTTCCCGGATCTCCTCATCGGATCCCTCAATCACCGGCGGATAGGTGCCATC